>CAZTDL010000012.1:1801-21651 GCA_964612775.1 uncultured Lentisphaeraceae bacterium | reverse complement strand
GGGCCGCGCCTTTGCGTCAGCCGACCTTGTGATTTGCCGTGCGGGGGCTTCCACCTGTTTCGAGTTGTGTTTGCTGGGGAAACCCGCTCTGCTGATTCCTCTGCCGACCGCGGTGCGCAACCATCAGCATTTGAATGCGGAGGCGCTGGTCAAGACCGGCGGCGCTGATGAAGGAATCCAGCAGGAACTCTCCGGAAGATCGCTTATGCGGTATGTGCAGAATAAGAAAGACAACCCGATTCTTTTGGCACGCATGAGCCAGGCATTGAAGACCTTTGCGGTGCCCGACGCAGCCGCGCGCGTAGCCGATGCGTTGGAGGGCGTCGCCCAAAAGTAGTTCAGGGCGTCAGAGTCCGTTTTTTGGATCACAGGTGTTCTTATTGCTTCTCAGGGGGCACTTGCCGATCCATCATCTGCTTTGCGAACATTTGGAAAAAGAGTTCCTGTAAGACCTCGCGTCCGTCCCGATTGATTCGCTGTAACGTCGCGATCTCGTTGGCGTGAAAGCGCAAGGATGCGGTCAATGTGTCCGCCGACATGCTGATTCCGAAGGTCGCGCCGTCGCCGCCTTGCGGCAACAGACGGAGATGCTCCGGTTTCACGTCGGGTACGAGCGATACGATTTGCCGGATCAGGCTGGCGATGTGCAGCGACGCGCCTGTGTCGAGGTTTTCTTTCAGTGCCGGGTCCTGCCCGTTGATTCTTCGGTGCAGATTGAGCGGTTTGTCGGGGAAGTTGAGGGCCTGAAGTTCATCGTCGATCGCATGCGGTGTCCCGATGACGGTAATAAGATATCCGTCGGTCACGGCCGTTTCCAACACGGCTTTTTTTAGGAAGAGGGAAAGGAGGGTGAACAGTGCTGAAGATTCGGGCGTCTTGCCGTCTGCATCCGTCGCGGAGGAAGGGGTCATGACGAGGGTGTAAGTTTCGATTTGTAACCCGGCGGCCTGACGCTGCGGCGCATGGGTGAGAAGAAGGTCGTTCTGCGGCCCGGCGTCCAGTTTTTGGATCGCGTTACGGACGAGCGCCTCATTGGTGACCGGTTCAATCTGCACAAAACGGATCGACTGCCTGTCCTTGCCGGGCGTCAGATAGCATATCCGTTCGCCGGTAAACGCGCTTCTCGGGGCGTGTCCGGAAATGGGATTCATGAGGCGGGAACGCGTTTTTCCGAGATAGGGGGCCCAGAGGTCGGGATTGTTGCATGCGGAGAGGGATGCGAAGAAGGCGTTGTCGGGCAACGCGTTCCAAAGCTTGGCCGTGGGCGGATACCAAGAGGCCGAGAGCGCATCGAGGGCGGATCCTTTTTTCGGCTTACCTCTCACGACGATCCCCAGCGCCTGTCCGTCTAACGTGAGCCCGATAGAAAGGACATCGAAATCGCGGATTAATTTATCGACGTTCACGATGTTGGAGGCTTTTTCACTGCGCACCCACAACAGGTCTGCAAACCGCTGAGGATTGAGCAGAATGCGAAAGGTCCCGTGAATGCTTTGGGGCGGGGCATCGAGCAGTTTCGAACGGTTTTCCCATGCCCAGGCAAGCGCGTCGCAGGAGGGTGATGTCAGAAGGTGACGGCCGGAGACCGCGACGGCGACACAGGGCGGCAGATTGGTGCGCGAAGGGTTCTCAAAGAGACTGCCGTGCGCCAGCGGGGTCTGCTTCTTGTAGGCGGTGGAAAACGTTTCGCGCACCGCCTCCCCTTTGTCCGTCAAGGGAATCAACGCCACATTGGCGGGATTGTCCGGTGCCCATGGCAAGGCGGGGTCGATGGCCTGCACGATGCGCACTATCTCGGAGGTCGCGATGCCGTCGAGCGAAGGCAGCATCAGATTCTTTGCCACAGCGGACTGGACCTGTTCCAAGATGAGGGGAAGGTCCGCGACCCGGCTGAATGCGGAAGTGTCATAGAGAATGCTCTGACAGCTGTCCATTTCCAGAATGCCGACGAAAAGACGCTCCGCTTGTGAGACGGGCACCGTCAAAAAAAACAGGCTGGCGAGGATGGCTCTAGAGAGGCCTTGGACTTTTAGGATTGTCATAAAACCTACTCGTGTCCTGCGTTGTGCCGCTTGGGCTGGGGGTGGTAGAACATCAGCACCACGCTTTTCAAGTGTTCGGCGAGCTCCGGGTCGCAACTCCAAATGTCATCTTCGGTCCCGCACGTTTTGCTTTCAATGTTGGCGGAAACGAAGATCGCTTCGTTCGTGTTGACGCTGTCTCCCTTTTTACGGTCTTTGAACAAGCCGCGATCCACCAGCATCTGAAACAGCGGGACAACCTCTTCGCGTGAAAGGGCGATACGTGACTCTCGGATGTCGTTCCAAGTCAGGTCATCCGATTTTTTCGCGAAAGGATTGGTGACGAGCATGCTGCTGCCTTCCCGGACCGTAACGATGCCGTTACCGTCTATCCGTACGTTCACGCGCTGGACCGGGATTGTCCTGAAATTATAGTGACGGATCGAAATCCAATTCAACCCCGACTCTTTGACCGTAAAGAAGGGGTTGTTGATAAGACTTTCGCAACCGCAGAATATCGCCGAAACGAGAACGGCTGAACAAAGGGATATTTTTCTCATGCGATAATAATGGCGGGAATGGGCAAAACGGGCAAGAACGATTTTTTAGCAGAAAGAAACGCCGCGAAAAGGCGTTCTTCCGTTTCTGTCATCGTCAGACGTCCGTTAGGGCGTTCAGCGTGAAGGGTTGTCTTCCTGGAAATGCGTGGTCCTCCCCGACGCGTTTTTCGTGTTTACAGGAGGGGTAGACTCGCGATGGTGTCGAAAGGGGGGCGTCGATTTTCTGCCAACGACAGGCCGCTTCGTCGGGCCCCTTTTCCTTGGAGAATGCGTGCTTCCATCGTTTCTGGAAAAGCAAGCCGTTCCTGACCACGACGGCTGGATTCCGCACGGTCGGCGTGCCTTGGGTGGTCACGCTTTCAAAGTGATACATTTCTGCAGATGGCGCGTAAACGGCGAGATAACCGGCTTCACGCAACCGATAGACAAGATCGAAATCCTCAAACTGTACCGGGTGGAAGGCTTCGTCAAAAGAACCGTGCTTTTTGAGAAGTTTCGCCGGTATAAGAAGACAGGCGCTGATTAGGCACTGAACGGTTTCCTGACGGTTGAATGACGGGGCGTCGTTAGGCCTGCCGCGTCCTCGGAAGCAGACATGGCCGCGTTGGGAGATGCCGACACCTGCGCACTGGATCGGGTAGGGCGGCCATGGATAGACCATTTTTGCGCCCACCATGCCCGCAGGCGGGACCGAATCGAGCGCCGCACGCAGGGTGGACATCCAGCGCCGCGTACGGGGTGCGATATCGTTATCGGCGAAAACGAGGAAATCGCCGCGCGCGATCGCGATGGCACGGTTCCGCGCGTAGGAACAGCCGATGTTGCCGGGATTATGCAACACGGTGACGGGGACGCCGCATGTTGCGCCGAGCGCGACGAGCTCGGTGTCGCACCATTCGCTGCTGCCATCGGTGGAACCGTTGTCTACGACGATCATTTCCCAAGGCGCGTCTACGACCGAGTCGGTGAGAAGGGCGGAAAGACACCGTCGCGTGCAGTCAAACTTGTTGTAGGAAAGGGTGATCAGCGAATACGTCATGTCAGTTCACCATGTCGCGAGCCAAGGCAACGATGTCTGCGAGCGATGGGATACAGGCCGTTTCGAGATTCTTGGCCGAAGGGACGGGAAAGTCGGAGCCTGCGAGACGCCTTACGGGCTTTTCCAGATAATCATATGCGTTTTCCATGATTTGCGCGGCGATCTCCGCTGCAAACCCGCCCGTCTTCGGGCCCTCTTCCAGAATCATCACGCGGCCTGTGCGTTTGGCTGAGTCGACGAGCGTGTCGATATCCAGAGGACAGAGGGTGCGGAGATCAATGACTTCCACGTCGATTCCCTGCGTCGCTAAATGAGCGGCAGCGCGTTCCGCGAGAAAAGACATATGTGACCATGCGATGATCGTCAGATCGTCTCCTTCGCGCGTGACTTTTGCGAAGCCGAAAGGAATGGGAGCCGGCAACTCATCATCGACATCGAAACGTTGCGGGTAGAGCAGTTTGTGCTCGAGGAAAAGAACCGGGTTGTTGTCTTGAATGGCGGTTTGAAGCAGCCCTGAAGCGTCGGTCGCATTGGAGGGCGCGGCAACCTTGATGCCGGGAACAGCGGTGAATAGTCGTTCGAGCGATTGCGAGTGAGTCGCGCCGTAGCCGCGTCCGCCGCCCGGCGGGGTACGGATAACGAGCGGGCAGGTTCGCCCGTAGATCGGATGCAGCTTGGCCGCCATGTTGATGAGTTGATCTGCCGCGAGGGTGATGAAGTCCATGAACATAATTTCGATCACGGGACGCTGGCCGGCGACGGCGGCACCGATGGCGATGCCTGTGAGCGCTTGTTCCGAAATCGGCGTGTCGCGGATACGCGCCGGTCCGAATTCGTTAAGAAGGCCACGGCTGACGCCGAAAGAACCGCCGTAGATGCCGATGTCCTCGCCCATCAGAAAGACAGAGGGATCGCGCCTCATTTCGGCGGCGAGGGTTTCGCGGATGATTTGGGTAAAGGTGATGGTTCTCATAAGAAGTTCACGGGGTGGCAAGTTGAGTGCGAAGGTGTCGGGGGTGGTTTGCGGTCTCTTTTCGCTGCTACGCAAAGAGATCGTCGCGGAGTTCTGCGGGGTCTGGCAGCGGAGCCGCTTCGGCAAAACGGATGGCTTGATCGATCTGCGCCTGCACGGTCAGGCGTGTGGCCGTAATAGATTCATCCGACAAAATATGATCGGACTTCAGATGTTCTTCAAAGCGGAGGATCGGGTCGTTCCTCCAGGCCGCAGCTTCTTCTTCGCGTGTCCGATAAACACGAGGATCACCGCGCGAATGGCCGGAGAGCCGGTAGGTGACACATTCCAAAAGAACCGGGCCTTGGCCCGCGCGTATGTCGGTCGCGAGCGCGGCCACGGTATCGCGTACGGCGATAAAATCGTTACCGTCAACGCGGATGCCCGGTATGCCGTAGGCGGCCCCGCGGTCGGAGATGTGCGTGTTGGCCAGACCTCGCGCTGTGGCCGTGGACATTGCATAGCCGTTGTTTTCGACAATGTAAAGAACGGGGAGCTTCCAGAGCGCGGCGATATTAAGCGTTTCATGAAAAACGCCTTGATTGGATGCGCCATCGCCGAAAAAACAAGCGGTGACACGTCCCGTGCCTCGCATTTGCGCGTCGAGAGCAAGGCCAGTGGCAAAAGGAATGCTTCCGCCCGTAATGCCGTTTGCGCCGTAAAAGCCGATGGCGGGTTCCATCATCATCTGGCTGCCGCCGCGGCCGTGAGAATAGCCTGCATCGCGGCCGAAAAGCTCGGCCATGGCTCGTCCGGCGTCTGCGCCGCGCGCCAGGAAATGGCCATGCCCTCGGTGCGTGGTGGTCATGGCGTCACGCGGTTCCAGCGCGGCTGCCACGCCGACGGCGACCGCCTCCTGCCCGATACAGGTGTGCGCTGTCCCCATGACGCGTCCTTCGAGAAAAAGGCGTTCGATGGCCTCTTCGAAGAACCTGATCTTCAACATGAGTGAATAAGCGGTCAACAGCTCCATGATACCCCCCATTAAAGTCTTGTTTAAAATGTTACCATAACGGAGGCCGAGGGGCAAATTTGGAATTTTGAGCGACAGTATCTGCCGGTGTTGACGCCTTGTCAGAAGGTGGTTGACTCTTTCCGTCGCCTCGCCACATAATACAACCTTCAAGAGGTGTGTGCCGATAGACAGTTTAAACGAGGATGGTATGCATTACGAAGTGATTCCGATTGGGGCGTATGAGGCGAATTGCTGCATTTTGTGGAACGATCCGGAACAGGCGTGGGTTGTGGATCCGGGGTCGGATGGCGCGGAGATTTTAGAGTGTGTGAAACGGCTGGGGGTTAAGCCTGCACTGGTTGTCCTGACACATGCGCATTTCGACCATATTTCCGCCTTGGGCGAAATCCTCGCAGCCTATCCGGTGCCGGTCTATTTGAATGCGGAGGATGTCGCGTTTGCGTTTTCGCCCATGAATGCGATGCCTCCTTATCGGACAACGCAACGGCCTGCGACGCTTGTGACCGATAAGCGGGATGGTGATACGCTCACATGTGGAGGGTTGACGGCCAAACTGATTTGTACGCCCGGACATACTCCGGGCGGATGGTGTCTCTATTTCGAAAGCGATCATCTGCTCGTGGCTGGGGATACGCTCTTTGCGGGTTCGGTCGGCCGGACGGATTTTCCGGGTGGAAGTTGGAAAGATCTGGAAGACTCTCTTCAGAAACTGAAAGCGTTGCCGGACGACACACGCGTAATCTGTGGACATGGGCCGATGACGATGATCGGGAAAGAGAAACGGAGTAATCCCTATCTATGACGGGTGCCGAACAGATTGTGGTGATATTGCGCGAGGCGGCGGGAGACGAAGTGTCGAGCCGTGTTCTGTGCGAACGATTGGGCGTATCGCGGGCCGCGGTTTGGAAACAAGTTGAGGGGTTGCGTTCAGACGGCTATGAGATTGAGGCGTGTTCGCGTCGCGGCTATCGGTTGGTGCGCGCACCTGATACGCCGTTCGCGTCGGAGGTTCTCCCGTTGCTGAGGACTTTGCGGATTGGCCGAGACTGCCGGTATGTGTCGGAAACCGGGTCGACGAATCGCGATATGGCGGCGCTGGCGGAGGGCGGCGCTTCCGAGGCGGTGGTGCTTGTGGCGGGGCGGCAGAATGCCGGGCGCGGACGAATGTCCCGTGTGTGGTTCTCGCCGTCGGAGGCGAACCTGTATTTCTCTATGCTGTTGCGTCCTGCTAATGAGCCGGGGCGGGCCGCGTCGCTGCCTTTGGTCGCGGGGCTTGCCGTGGCTGCGGCTTTAGAGGATTGCGCGCCGGGAATAAAGCCGCAGATCAAATGGCCGAATGACATTCTGGTCGGCGGACGGAAGGTGTGCGGCATTCTCTGCGAAATGCAGGCCGAAACGGACTGTGTCCGGTATATCATTCCGGGCATTGGCGTGAACGTGAACTTAACACCTGAAATGTTGCCGGGGGATCTGGAAAAGCGGGCCACATCGCTGCGGATCGAGACGGGGCGGATCTTTTCTAGGGCCGCCGTGCTGGCTGCGGTCCTCAATCGGTTTGAGCCTTTATATGATCGTTGGCGCAAGGACGGGTTTGAACCTTTGATTCAGGCTGTGGCTGCTCGGGATCTTCTTTATGGTCGGACAGTGACCTTGGAAATAGGGGGGAGGCGCGTGACTGGCCGGGCGGATGGCATTCAGTCCGACGGCGCTTTGCGGCTCGTGACCGCACAAGGTGTTGTGCCCGTTTATTCGGGCGAGGCCCATCTCGGGAACGTGGGGGAGTAATATGGAGTATCAAGCGACGCAAGATCGAATCGGTTTTGTTCGACGCGTGCGGCGGCTGTTAAATGGTTTGGGACATTCACGCACGTGTTGCGTCTGCGGCAAGACCTTTTTTCGTTTTTCGAAGTATCGCGGCGGGTGGAAGGCTTTTTCACCGTATTTGCACAACGTCAAATGGACGGGAAGCGATTTCGATCAATTCTGGTGTCCGTTCTGCCGTAGCCATGACCGTGAGCGTCATCTCCTTCTTTTTTTCGAAAAACTCCGTTTTTTTGAGCGGTTAACCGATTCGGCCATTCTCCATTTCGCGCCTGAAAAGTGGGTGTCGCACCGCATCGAGGCGTGTCGGCCCGCACGATATGTGAAAGGTGACCTGAACCCGTCGCGGAAGGGCGTGGAACGTATCGACGTGACCGAAATCCCGTATCCGGACGAGTCTTTCGATTGGGTTCTCTGCAATCATGTGCTGGAGCATGTGCCTGATGACGCCAAGGCGTTGCGTGAACTTTACCGCGTGTTGAAACGGGGGGGGCTTGCCATTCTGCAGACGCCGTTCGCCTCAGGTTTGGAGAAAACGCTGGAGGATGCCGACGAGGTCAATACCGATGAGAAGCGGATGGCGTTTTATGGGCAGGAGGATCACGTCCGCCTGTATGGACGCGACCTGTTCGACCGCATCCGGGCGGCGGGGTTCCATCTGGAGTTGAAAAAGCACGCCGAATGTATGCCTGATATTGAGGCTTCGCGTTATGGCGTGAATCACGAAGAGCCGCTGTTTTTGTGCGTGAAGCGGTAATCCGTTGTATGATATGTTAATCCCCAATCGGAGTTTTCGGATATGAGCGTGAGCAAAGTCTTTTTCTTTTTATTTCTTGCGGCGGGTTTGTTTGTGGTGCCGAACGACTCTTGGGCCAAAGACAAGGAACCCAAAGTCTCTGAGCTGATGAAGGAGGCGAACGAGGTCATGTCTCAGGCACAGACCGCGTACGTCGACGGTGACGCAAAAAAAGCGATCGAGATGTATCGCAACGCGTTGAAAGAAATCGCACGCGTAGAGGAGGAGAATCCGACGCGGGTGGCCAGCTCCGAATTCGCCCCGGTCCGGTTCCGTAAGGCGCTGTGTGAAACCGAAATTGACCGGATCATGTTGGAAGAGGTCAATGCGACGGCACGTACGATTGCCGTGACGGACACGACGGAATTGGAGGCGAAGCGCGCTGCGCGTAAAAAAGAGGCGGAAACCAACAACGTGCCGGAAAAGGCGGTCAAACTCGCCGCTAAGCAAGAATCGGGCGGAACGGCGGCTCCTGTTCCCGAGACGAAGGCCGTGGAGACGAAGCCCGTCGTCAGTAGGCCTGTCGATGTCAAGGAAGAGCTGGAGTGGGCTAAAGATATGCTTTCCGTGGATCGTTTTGATGACGTGGAGAAAGCGCTGGTAAAAGTGTTGAAGAGTGATCCCTCTAATCGGGATGCGCGCTTTCTGATGGCGCTCTCCTGCGTGCAGCAGGGCAAACACGCCGATGCGGTCGTTGTGATCGATGACCTGTTGGCCGATAATCCGAACGATGAGGCGGTCCTGTTGTTGGCGGCCGGGTCTTACACGGCGACGGGAAATTACGCCAAGGCCATGGATGTCTTGGATAAAGCCTTGAAGCTGAATCCTAAAAGCCCGTCATCGTATTACAATATGGCATGGTTGCTGTTGGAGATGAATCCGGGCAAGATCGATGAGCCAGAGATGTATTATCGTCAGGCTGTCAAACTGGGCGGTTCCCGTGACCGCGATCTCGAGCGACGGTTGGGGATTAAAACAGAGTAAGGCTGGACGGCTTAATGCCGTCTGGCTCAAATGCGATGGATCACCTGATGAAACAACCGAAACGGCAACGCCCGCGATGGCAAACTGCCGGGGCGGTTGTTTTTCTTTTCACGTTTGCGATCATTTTTTTTACGGCCGGGGTGTTGTGGTGGCAGCGTGTGGCGTTAACCACGCGCGTTGTGCGTCGTGCTCTCGATCAGCGGGGATTCTCGGACGTCACCTTCTGCGTGTCAAGGTTGGGCCTCGGACGCGTAACCGTTGAAAATATTCGGCTGGGTGCAGATGTGCCTGTGCTGTCGATTGATCGGGCGGATGTGCGGTTTTCGCTTCAGGAACTTCGGCTGCGGCACATCGAGCGTGTCCATGTGTCGGGCGTGCGTACCTGTCTGACGGTTCAAGATGGCAAGGTCGTCTCTCCGGTCTTCGAACGGCTTAAACCGATGTTGGGGGCGTCTGCGTCCAAAGAAAGGGCGGGTTCCTCGATAGGGGAGGCACCGCCTTTTTCGATATGGATGGGGACGTTGCGTGATGTGCACGTTGAGCTTCTGTCCGCTGAGCATGAGCGCTTGACCACGTTGACGCTGAGTGCGGGAGCCGTTGCTGAATCTCCCGGTCAATATCGCGTTTGGAGTCGGCTGCGGCATGATGGCGAGACCTTCCGGCTGAAAACGGATGGAACGGTGAATGTCGGGTCGGGCGCGGTGTCTTTGTCGCCAGAATTGAATGTTGAGGATGTCGGCGGCCTGATGGATTTGGCCAGGCGCCTAGAGCCGGGGCGGATGCGGAGCGTAGCGGTTTTTCCCAAGCATTGCAGTTTGACCGTGAAAGGTACGGTCGCGCTTGCGAACTGGACGAATGCGGGGCCTTTTGAGGTGAGCGCCGTGTTTGGCAGAGGGAGTGAGTTCGCCGTGCCTTCGAAGGATGTTTTCCTTCGGTTTCAGTCGCTTCGCGTCGAAGCTAACGGAACGCCGAGTGACGTGCAGTGCCGCCTGAATGCGGGGATAGCGGGCTTTAAATGGGGAACGGGTTTCGAGGTGGCACAAGCGTCGGGACGTGTGTTGAGTCTGCGAGGTTCATCGCGTTTTAGGCAGACGGACTCCCGCCAATGCGTGACTGCGACTTTGGAATCGGATCTGCCTGGACGTTCGCTGACGCAGGTATTGCCTCGTGTTTTTCCGCTGGTGCCGGTCTTTTTTTCCTACGGCGGCACGCTTAAAACGGAAGCGGAGGTCTCGCGCTCGTTGCACGGCACGTGGCAAGGCCAGCTTGCGTTCACTGCGGAGGCGTCGCGATCCTCGGTGCCTTTGACGTCCGGGCGGGTCGGCGCGGACACGGTTCGCGTTGCGGGATCAATCAACATTGAAGACTCAAAATCCGGATTGATGAAAGCAGATGTAACACTCGCTGACGGGTTCTTTTTCAGTCGAACGCTGGAGGTGAAAGGCGGCCTGGAGGCCAGTTTGACGGCACGGCCGCCGTATGAATCGGCATCGGGTTTCTTTAAGGGGCATGTGAACGAATCGGCGGCTTTGCCGCAGCGCCATCTTTCTTTAAGGGACGGCGATCTGTTTTTTGAAGGTGAGGCTGCCGGAACGGGGCTGGCTTCGAACCCGGTATGGCAGATCGCGTTGCGTGTGCCTGATTTCGTCGTGTTGTCCACATCGTCTTCGGCGAGGGTAACGGGGACTGTCGGCGCTTTCTCGTCCATGCGTTACAGCGCGACGCGCGTGGCTGCGGACGGTGACGTGTGGTTACGGGATGTCGCCGTGCAGGTCGGCCCGGAAACGAATCGGCTGGGCGATGTCGGCGTAAGCCGGATTGCGGCGCATTTCAAGCTCCCCGAGTCGAGTCGGAAATCCATTTCGAATGCGGTTGTTGAGGTGAATGTCGGCGTGAGTAACGCTTGGGGCCAAGCAGGATCGCATGCCGTGATTGAAGATGCTCGGTGTGAGGTGCCCTTCGCACTGTCGTTGGCGGATGGACTGACTTTTCCGCATCCCCCGCGTTTGTCTTGGCAGAAGATGGAGGCTCGGGGCTTGAAGGCGATACCCGACAGCTTTTCTTTGACCCGTTGCGGCAATGCGATCGAAGCCCGTTTGGGGGTTCGCGTTTCGGAGAGTGCGCTCGGCGTGACAATTGGGGCTTTTGTGCCGATGACAGATCCGAAACTGTCGGTGATTCATGTAAGTGTGCCGGAAGCCTTCGTCGTGGCGGATGACGCGGTGGCCTCTTTGGTGCGAGGCAAGATCAATGATACGGATGTTTCGGGGCGTGTGACGGCCGAGGCGGAAATCCGTTTTTGGGGGACGCGTCCGCATGTGTTAGGTCGTGCGCGGATCATGGATGGACGGGTACGCAGCGGAAAGATGGAAGTCGATGGGCTTGCTGTCGACGTGCCGTTTGAAAGCGGACGGTTTTTTCGGACAATAGAACGTCCGGTTGTTTCGTTTGTACAGGCAAAGATTGGGAACATCCGGTTAGATGGTGGCCGTTTCTTTTTCCAACTTTCGCAAAAGGAACTGTTCATTGATCGCATGGAGCTCGGATGGTGTAAGGGAAGTCTGAACGCCTATTCCGTACACGTGGCTTTTGCGAAGCCGAAGGACGATTTTATCGTGTATGCGGATCGGATTGATCTGGGTGAGGCGCTGATGATGGTGATGCCGTTTCACGGTAAAATGGAGGGTGTTTTGTATGGGCGTTTTCCTGTCGGTTTCGACAAGGGACACGTCAAGTTATCGACGGGCTTTCTTTACTCTTTGCCGGGACAAGGCGGTAAGTTGCGGCTGGACGACAATAAACAGATGTTGTCGCTCTTGGACAAGTCGGGCATCAAGGGCGATGTTCAGGTGCCGTTGTCGCGGGCGTTGAGCGATATGGATTTCAATACGTTTAAGATGGAGCTTGAGCCCAAGGCGGGCGGTGACGGAACGTTGAAGCTGAAGATGGTTGGACGGTCCAACGACAAGAATTGGCCGGCGCCCGTTGACTTGAACTTGAATTTGCACGGACCGTTGGAAGAGCTTTTGAATATGGGCATCAATGTGTCCGGCAAGAAATGATTTTCGGAAGGAATCTTTCCTTTCGGATGAAGGAGAAAACGCGAATGAAGAATGTTCGAAAGAACGTGTTAGCGGCGTTGCTGGCGGTGTCGGCGGCGTCGGTGGTTGGCGGATGTCTCTCGATCAAGACTGAACATGAGATCAAACCGATACACATCACGATGGATGTGAATCTGAAGGTCCAGAAGGAACTGGAAAATTTCTTGGATTTGGATTGAGCGATTTGACAAGGAAAGGATGAAACGGATGATAATGATGAAACGGCTTATGAGTGTGATGGTCGCAACGATTGTCGGGTTCGCCTGCTTGGCGCAGGCGGATGACATGAGTGACGCGAAAGCGCGCCGAAAAGAGCGCAAGGCTCAGATTGTCGAACTGGTGCAGGCTGGAAGCGCGCAAGAAGGAGATGACGGCTATCTTGTCGCCAAACCCGGTTTGGACGCCGCGAAGAGTGCGCTGGTTAAAGCTGAGAACGCGGATCGCAGGATTGGTTACGAAGCGATCGCCAAGGAAAACGGCAAGACGGTCGCTGAAATCGGCAAACAGGCCGCGGCCATCCACAAAGCGCGTCAAGCGAAGAAATAATTCGAGTGGCGGTTGACGGGGCGTCAACAGGTGATGTTCAGCGAGCACGGGTTTAGAATGTGACGTCAATGATCAGCGGTAAGTGGTCCGATCCGATGTCGGGTCCGGGGCGTTTGTTTGCGATGTGCACATCGTCGCTGTGGAGACAATGATCGAGTGGGATGCGCATCAACGGAATGGAGGCGACGGGCCACGTCGGCTGCGGTCCGAGACCTTGGGCGCTGTCGTGAAGCCCGCTCGCTTTGAGAAACGCGCGAAAGTGGGCGGACCATGGGGTGTTGTTCAAGTCGCCGGTCACGACGAGCGGACCTTCGACTTTACGGAGAACCTGCGCGAGTTCGCGGGTGAAGCTGTTTCGGCCACGCCACATCGCCTCGCTGTAGGGGGCGAGCGTATGCGTGCCGACAACGGTGATGCTTTTTTCATTTATGCGGATACGCGCGAGGGAAGAGGGAGCTCCTTCCGGATCGCTGAGTTGAAAGATTTTTGCGGTGAGGGCGTTTGCTTTACAGTAGATGGCCGCTCCGAAATTGTCGTCGCGAGGCAATATGGCAAAGACCGGATAAATGTTCGTAAGCGAGTTGAGTTCCCGCCGCCATCGTTCGTCTGGTTCCTGTAAAACTATCACAGCGGGATTTTCGTGCGCGATAAGCGACAACAAGGCCGCTGAGTTGGTGTTGCTGGTAAGGATGTTGGCCTGCAGAATGCGCATGTGCGCGGGCGGGGGGGGCGACGGGATCGCGCGTGATTCTTGGGGCAGAAAAAGAAACAAAACCGGGAACGCGTTGACTGCGGCAAACATAAGACTTGCCGCGGCGTGGCGGTGGCGGCGTGCGGCGAGTTCGAGAATGGCGTAAAAGAGAAAACAGTACGCGAGTTGCAGTTTGAGGTGCGTGAAGATCTCCAGAAACCATACATAACGTCCCAACAATCCCCCCAGTGTGAAAAGCATGCCCAGAAATGCGGCGGCTTCCGCGAGGCCGTGGAGACGTTTAAGGAGTGTTGCTTTGTATGTCATGCTGAAGCGTGCGATAAAGAACGCAGAAAAGTCGAGAGGCCCGAGAGTCGTCGAACGCGTTTTACCGGCTGAGGGCGCAGGCCACACTGAGAGGTCCGCTCCGACGATTCCTTTGTTGGAATCACTATATCACAAAGACTGATCGCATCAAATACCGTGTCCGCCGATGTTCCGCAATCGCGCCTCGTTCTCCGTGTCGTGCGCCGAATCGCGCACGCATTCCGCCTTTCGCCGATTCGATGTTCACGTTTGTATCCTTTTGTGCTATGTTTTAAATGTTTCCGCGTGATGATGCGGTGCAGTGAGGAGTGCTGAGGTGAAGAGAGTTTGGTGCTTTTTTCTTGGATCGTTTTTTTTCTGTTTGATTGGCCGGGCCGAGACGGTCGCCTACTGGTGTCTCGACGCGTCGGTCGAAGGGGCTTTGGATCTACACAATGCGGCGGGAACAAACGCTCATCTCGAAGCCCGCAATGGAATGCCTTCGACATCGTTCCGTACGCCTGTGGCGGTTGTGCCCGATTGGGAAAGCCTTTCTGTCGTGTCACGTTGCGATCATCGCAATAAGGGATCTGCTTTCTTTGAAGGGGCTGATCGTGCCCATCTCTGTGCGCCGGGGGTGGGGCATGTTCTGGAGTTTACCAATGCGTTCACGGTAGAGGGATGGTTACGGAAGGCTGGCGATCCGAGTCCTGATGCGTGGTGGTTTCTTTGCGGTGCGCGTAGTGCGGGCGGTTCCGGCTGGACACTTTCGCTCAGAAGCAACGCGGGGAAGACGTGTTTTCATTTGCGCGTCAACGGGGGTGAGGACGGATTGGTGATAGACCGCTATTTTGACGCGTCGGATGTGACCGGGGATTTCGATTGGATGCATGTGGCTCTGGTGTATGATCCTGCGCGTGGCGGCAAGGGTGAGTGGAGCCTTTTCATAAACAGCGTTTTGTGTGGTTCGCTGCCGAACCCTGTGAAACCTTTGGGCGGGCAAAGACTCGCGGATTTCACACTCGGCGGACAGCCTGAGGGTAACGGATTCGTGGGGCAGCTCGATCTTTGGCGCATCTGTGATGAGGCGCTGTCGGCCGCGCGTTTCTTAACGGCATATTTGCCTCAGACGGTTGCCTGTTGGCCTTTGGATGCGGTTGCGGGCGGTGTTCCCGATTTGTCGAACAAGGGCGGAAACGCGTATTCGTTGCGTCCCGGAAAAGATGGCGGTGTGGCCGGGAGTGATGAGCGGGCAATCGTACGGGTGCCTAACACCAAAGCGTTGAGGCGTGGCGCCGGCGTCGGCTGCGCGAATGCGGGCAGTGTCCAATTGACAGGCGATATCGGCCAACGCAGTCTTCTTGAGGCGCCCGGCTTGGGCTTAAAGTGTGATTTAACCAACAGTTTCACGGTCGAGGGGTGGTATCGGAAAACGAGCGATCCGGATGGGCGTTTCTGGTATCTTGCGGGTGCACGGGATGATGCCAGCGGATGGATGTTGTCGTTGCGTCCGAATGGCGGACGGATGCAATTTCATCTGCACGTGAGCGATGTGAGTCAGGGGGGGCGCCTACAGTATGAGCGTTTCTTTCAGAATGCGGATGTCACAGGAGACAAGGGATGGCATCATGTGGCATTGGTGTATGATCGGATGCGTGTCGGGCGAGGCCTGTGGGAGCTTTATTTGGATGGCATATCGCAAGGGGTGATCGCGAATCCCATTGCGCCTGACCGCTCGCATGGCATCGACAGGTTCAATTTGGGAGGACGCGAGTCGCTCTCGAATTCGTTTTTGGGCCTGCTGGATTGTTGGCGCGTGTCGGATGGGGTTCTTTCTCCTGAACAGTTTCTGTGCAGTGCGCCGGATGCGGGACCGCGTCTGTCGCGGCCGGCATTTGATGATCCGCGTGACATCGCAAAAGGTCGCGTAATTCCGGATGAGGACTATTGCGATCAGCCTTATGTCGGCGTTATGCGCGACGGCAGTTGGGTCTGCGTGCTGACCACGGGGCGCGGCGGCGAGGGGGAGGCTGATCAGCATGTGGTTTCGACGGTCAGCAAAGATCAAGGGCGCACGTGGACACCTTTGATTGACGTTGAGCCCGCGTCCGGGCCTGAGGCGTCATGGGCGACCTGCCTGGTAACGCCTTTCGACCGTATCTACGCATTCTACACGTATAACGGCGATAATGTGACGACGCTTCCCGGAGAAACAAACCGTGTAAAGTCGGCTTGGCATGGGTGGTATGCGTTCAAGTACTCGGATGACGGTGGCCAGACGTGGTCGAAAGAGCGTTATCGCATCCCGGTCCGAATAACGGATGCGGATCGCAAAAACCCGTGGCAGGGGCAGCAATGCCATTTCCGGGGGATCGACAAACCCGTTGTCGCGGAGAACAAGGTCTATTTTGCTTTTACAAAATCAGCCAAGTGGTTCGCTGCGGACGGCGAGGGATGGGTTGTTTCGTCAGATAATATTCTGACCGAACGCAATGCGGCCCGCGTGCATTTCAGGTTGTTGCCGGAAGGCGAAACCGGGATCGTGAATCCGGAGTTCGGTTCAACGCAGGAGGAACATAATCTGACTGTTTTGAAAGGAAAGGAACTGATGTGCGTGTATCGCACAGATGGTCTTCCGGCTCAAAGTTTTAGCAGGGACGGCGGCCGCTCATGGTCGTTGCCTGAGCGCATGACGTATGGTCCTGGAAAGCGGCTTATGAAGTCTAATCGGGCGTGCCCCAAGTTGTTTCGGACACATGACGGGCGTTATCTGTTCTGGTACCATAACCATGGAATGCCGGGGGGGGGCAATCGGAACCCCGTTTTCATTACGGGAGGGATGCTGGCGGATGATGGTTTCATTCATTGGTCAGAACCGGAACTGCTCTTCTTTGACCGTAATACGGCGAACGGAATCAGCTATCCGGATATGATCGAGCGAGATGGACGTTTTTGGTTTACCGAAACGCAAAAAAGTGTGGCGCGGGTGCATGAGGCTGATCCGTCGTTACTGGCGGGGTTGTGGAGGCAGGGGACTTACCGCGAAGTTTGTCGGCAAGGGTTATTGGCGGAATTCACGAATACGACAGGTGCGCCTTTGTCATTGGATGTGCCGCAGCCTTTCGGTTCGCTGTCGGACGGGGGATTAAGCGTCGATTTGTCTTTTAACGTCGATTATGCCTCGCTGGGCGAGACGCTGTTCAGCACATTCAACGGTCGGCGAGGTGTGCGCGTGATAACGGTGAAGACGGCCACTGACGCGACGCTTCAGATTGAACTGTTCGACGGCGATTGCCGTACCGTTTGGCAAGCGGATCCGGAGTTGCTCCAACCGCATAAGTCGCATCATGCGGTGTTCGCGTGTGATTTCTCGGCGGGCGTCATCAGTGTGGTTGTGGATAGGCAATATTGCGACGGCGGAGAGAAAAGGCCTTTTGGCTGGGGCCGAATACCCTGCGTAATGGGGCCTGTTTCAGGCTCGGCGTGTGCGAAAGTCGCAGGCAGCGTGCAACGCGTTCGTCTTTATAGTCGTGCGCTGCGCACCTCTGAAGCGATCGGCAACTGCCGCGCCCGTGAAAAAGAGTGAACTTCGTGCGAGCGGCCTGTTTCTTTCGGGGCCTTGGTTGCGCTCATGTTTTGAAGACGTTGTCGTTTTCGGATAGGACTGATGTCGGATCAAAAAGGGGGGGGGACGATGGGGACGAGTCGTTGTCAACAGTGGGGTGCCGTAGGCTTGATGTTTTTTGCCGGCTCGATGACGGCGCTGACGCAGGGAACACCGCTTGAAGGCGTGGGCGCGAACATCGTTATTTATGGTTCTGGAAGCTCTGATATCTTTAAAAAGGGGGCTTTGCTTTTTACGGATCGCAGCTATACCGTGAAGGATTGCCCGGCATGGCTGGACGGGAAGAATTTTCTGAGGGGAAGCATTGAGTCGAGTGTGCTTCAAGTGACCGGTGACGGCGTGCTCACATTACTGACGCCTGATCCGGCACATCCTCGTGCGTCTAGCCAATATAAGTCGTTGGAAAAGAACAGGTTTCTTTGGGTGCGAACACAGCCGACATTTCAGCTGTTCGGGACGCAGCCTTTCGATTCCGTGCGTGTCTACCAGAAACGGGTGAAATCCGGCGAACGTCTCCGTATCGGAAAGTGGGCTGTGGCGGTCGGATTCTCGGAGTCTGAAGTATCCGCGCCTCCTAAGATCGTTTGGTGCGAAAACAAGGGCGAGCGTCTTTACAACGGGATTGTGCTGCCGAATGAGTGGCCGCCTCAGACCATCAATCCTCGCGACACTGCGCCGATGCCTGTGCCGTATCTTGACTTTCCTCCCAAGGTTATTCCTATTGATGTTGGCCGTCAGCTTTTTGTGGATGATTTTCTGGTCGCGACCAGCACGGTGAAGCGTGTTTTTCATCAGCCAAAAAAATATGTGGGCAACCCGATTCTCAAGCCGGAAACCGCTCTGGAATTGCACGGAGTGGAAAACGATGCGGCGGTTCCCAAGAGTGGCGGCGTGTGGTGGGATCCAGTCGAAAAGATATTTAAGATGTGGTACGAGGCCGGGTGGATCGGAACGATCTGTTACGCCACGAGTAGGGACGGCCTGAAATGGGAACGTCCGTCTCTCGATGTGAATCCCGGAACGAATCAAGTGCTGCCACCCTATCTGACGCCGGATTCGTGGACTGTCGTGCCGGACTGGGATGCCGCAGACCCCATGCAGCGCTATAAGATGTTTATGCGTCCGCCGGGAGGCCAGATGTCGGGGGTGAGCATGACATCGCCGGACGGCATCCATTGGACCAATCGCGTTTTTAGCGGTGAAACGGGGGACCGCAGTACGATGTTCTATAATCCCTTTCGTAAGAAATGGGTTTACAGCCTGCGATCCGGATTTCGCGGGCGTTCGCGGCACTATTGGGAAGCGGATGATTTCTTGTCTGGTGCCAAGTGGGATTCGGATGGGCCCGTGGTTTGGGCCGCGACGGACCGCGATGATCCCAAGGACCCCGTCATCGGACGAGTGCCACAACTTTACAACCTCGATGCCGTGGCCTATGAAAGCATCATGCTCGGCTTTTTCGAAATTCATCACGGCCCGGAGAACGATGTTTGCGAAAGGACCGGTATCCCCAAGATCACCGATTTGAACTTCGCTTACAGTCGTGACGGTTTTCATTGGTCGCGACCCGACCGCCGCGCACATATCCCGTCTGAACGGCGCGACGTCTGGGACCGCGGCTACGTTCAGTCTCTCGGCAATCTCTGCTGCATCCATGGCGATACGCTTTGGTTCTATTACTCCGCGTTTCAAGGCGATACCTCCAAAACGAATGTCGCTTGGATGAAGAACGGCATGTATGATCGCGGCGCGACGGGGTTGGCTTTTCTGCGGCGCGATGGCTTTGCCTCAATGGAGGCCGGTGCTGAAGCGGGCTCGGTGACGACGCGGCCGATCATGTTCAGCGGTCGCCGCGTGTTCGTGAATGCGGCCGCGAAGGGCGGCGAGGTGCGCGTCGAGATTCTGGATGAGAGTGGCCATCCGATTGAGCCTTACACGCTGAGAAACTGTAGGCCCGTTTCTGCGGACAGCACGTTGGCGCCCGTCTCTTGGAACGGTGCGGAGGATGTGGCGGCTTTAAGCGGCAAGACGGTGCGTTTTCGTTTCACATTACGTCTGGCCGCGCTCTACTCCTTTTGGGTGAGCCGCGACGGCACAGGCCGTAGCGATGGCTATGTGGCGGGGGCGGCCCCGGATTCACCGGCATGACGGATACGGTAGGGCGGCGTGCGCTGGAGGCTGAAAAACCGCTTTTTTCCGAGGTGACGGGCCGGCTGTTGCCGCCGGGCTGGGATGCGCAGGTTGCGGGCGACAAGGTTCTGGCGGGACTCGTTCCTGTCACCGCTCCGCAAGTGAGAGGCGCTCACGATGCGGAGATGGCGACGGTCGGCGAATGCGCCCATATCGTCGCCGAGGTGAATGATGAGAAGGCG
>CAZTDL010000012.1:0-1791 GCA_964612775.1 uncultured Lentisphaeraceae bacterium | reverse complement strand
GCGGGAGAAAGCGCTGACTGGCCTGGCATTTACGTCGCCCTTTCCATTGTGAATTTGAAAACGCTGGCCGTTGAGAAGGTCATTCCTTTTGCCCGCGGCGGGCAGTCTTTCGTGAATGAAACGTTGCCCGAGGGCGCGTGTTTTGTGCCTCGCATCCTGATGAAAGACGCGAAGACTTTGCGTTGCTGTTTCGCCAGCGAACAGCCCGGCAAACGGCCGTCTCAGACGTGGTTTACGGACTTCGACATCGCCACCGCAAGTTTCGGAAACAGTATCTTTCGAGCGAAGCTCAAGACGGCGTCGGGCCTTTTCGACATGCAACCTAAACCGCTCTACGCCGACGCGGCGGAGCAGGGTTTTTCGCTCAAACCGGTCGATTTCGGTCTGTACATCTTTGACTCGTTCAAGCTTTTTGACGGCAAGATCTTTGTCGCGCTCAACAATTACCCGGGGGCACAGAACGCATTGGCGTTGTTGAACGATGCGAAAGACACCTTCGAAATCGTGGGCCATTACAATGGTTCCGCCGGAACGCGGCTTACGGAGTCATCGGTAAACCGATTGCCCGACGGCACGTGGTTGGCGGTCTGCCGTCAGGAGAACGGCACGCGTAACTATGTCTTTGCGCAAAGCGCCGACGGACAGACTTGGACGACGGGCGAATTCCGTAACGTGATTCATAACGGCACCTCGTCGAAACCCACCTTTGACCGGATCGGCGGTCTCTATTGGCTCGGCTGGCAGGAAAATGCCGGACCCGGAAAAGTGAATCGTTCCGTCTTCAACATCGAGGTTTCGCGCGATGGCGCGAATTGGGAACGTAAGTACCGCTTTGTAACGGATCACTCATTCCAATATCCGGCCTTTCGGGAACACAACGGCAGCGTCTATGTGTGCGTGACGCAAGGCGACACGGACGCCAGCCGCAAAGAGCGTATCATGTTTGGTCGGGTGGAATAGGGCGGAGGTGCCATGCGTGTCGTTTCCCTGCTTTTTTTAGCGGTTTGCCTGTGTGGCCTGTTGGCGGCTGGCGGATGTTCCCATTTGCGCGCGCCGGAGATTCGTTGGCCGAAAGCCGTGTGGCCATGGCACACGGCGACAGCGGAAGAAGAGCTGCGCCGAAAAGCCGAAACGGGCGATGCCGCTTCGCAGTATACGCTGGGGTTCTCTCTTCTGTACGGTGATGGCGTGCCTCGGAATATCGATGAGGGTCTGATCTGGTTGCGCAAATCGGGCGAATCCGGCTATCTCAAGGCGCAATCCGCTCTGGGCTTGCTCTTTCTCAAAGGCATCACGGATGTTCCAAAAGACGAGCTGGAGGCAGCGAAGTGGCTCGAAAAAGCCGCTGCGCAAGGGAGTGCTGAGGCGCAATCGCATCTGGGGGCGCTTTGCCTTTCTAAGGATAGTCCGGCGCGCGATCCCGAGGCCGGCGTGGTGTGGCTGAAGCGTGCGGGCATGCAGGGCAATGTGACGGCACAGGTTGCGCTGGGTCTCATGTATCGCAAGGGGTATGTGGTCGCTCAGAACGATGAAGAGAGCGTGCGTTGGTACCGAAAGGCATCGGATCTGGGGAATGTTGAAGCGCAAACGCAGCTGGGAATCGCGTATTATCGCGGCAAGGGGGTTGCGCAATCGTTTCCGGAAGCGCTGCGGTTGTTCCGTTTGGCGGCGGGTCAGGGGAGTGCCTCTGCGATGTCCAATCTCGGCGTGATGTCGGCCAAAGGCGAAGGCGTAGCGAAAGACGAGGTTGCGGCTGTCGCCTGGTTTCGAAAAGCGGCGGAGAGGGGCGAT
>CAZTDL010000011.1:0-21840 GCA_964612775.1 uncultured Lentisphaeraceae bacterium | reverse complement strand
GCTGATGCGCGGGAAATCCTATCTTTCGATGGGCAGCTCGTCCATGGGTATCGCGGGCTCGTTCGTTGATTACGATTTCTTTCAAGAATATCTGGGTATGCGAACCGAGAACGTTGATATGTGCGAGATCGACCGGCGCATCGCGGAAGGCATCTACGATAAGGCTGAGTTTGAAAAGGCCTTGGCTTGGACCAAGAAGTTCTGTAAAGAGGGCAAGGATTACAACAGGAAAGAGATCCAAAAGTCTCGAGCCGCCAAGGATGCGGATTGGGAGTATGTCGTTAAGATGACCCTTATCGGTCGTGACCTGATGGTGGGCAATCCCGTTTTGGCCGAGATGGGGTTTGGCGAGGAGGCGCTCGGCCGCAATGCCATTGCCTCGGGGTTCCAGGGCCAGCGTCAGTGGACCGACTACAAGCCTAACGGCGACTTTATGGAGGCGATTCTCAACAGCTCATTCGACTGGAACGGCATTCGCGCTCCCTACATCGTGGCGACCGAGAACGATTCGCTCAACGGCGTCTGCATGCTGCTCATGTATCTGCTGACGAATCGGGCGCAGATCTTTGCTGATGTGCGGACCTATTGGAGCCCGGAAGCGGTTAAGCGCGTCACCGGAAAAAAGATGACCGGCATCAACGCCAACGGCTTCATCCATCTGCTCAACTCCGGCGCGGCCACGTTGGACGCCTGCGGCAAGCAGCGCGAAAAGGGCAAGCCCACGATGAAGCCGTTCTGGGACATCACGGTGAAAGAGGCCGAGGCGTGCCTCAAAGCGACACGCTGGGAATCGGCCGATGTCGAGTATTTCCGCGGCGGCGGTTTCTCCTCCAGCTTCCTTTCAGAAGGCGGTATGCCGATGACCATGACGCGCATCAGCCGCGTCAAGGGTCAGGGACCGGTGCTGCAGATCGCCGAAGGCTGGTCCACCGAACTGCCTGCGGGCGTTTCCGAAAAGCTGATGGACCGCACGAATCCCACCTGGCCGTGCACGTGGTTCGTTCCGCGCCTGACCGGAAAGGGCGCATTCCGCGACGTCTACAGTGTGATGAACAACTGGAGCGCGAATCACGGCGCGATCAGCTATGGCCACATCGGCGCGGATCTGATCACGCTCGCGGCGATGTTGCGCATTCCGGTCGCCATGTCCAACGTGCCGGAAGAGCAAGCGTTCAGACCGCACGTATGGGGCTTGTTTGGGATCGACGATCCGATCGGCGCCGACTATCGCGCGTGCAAGAACTTCGGACCGATTTACGGGTAAGGGCCGAACGCGAGGTCTATCCGTCATCAAAGGCGGGGTCGGCCCGCCGGGTCGGCTGCGGCTGTTCGTTGCGTCTCGCACGCGGCGAGCGACTTGCCTTTTTTTGAGGGGCTGCGGCTTTGCCGATGCCTCTTCACGGTTTGCCGTTAGAAATACGGATATATTAGGTAAAAAAAGGGGGGGAAGCGATGAGCAGTCAACAGATGTTGGGTGCTGTGTGTGCGATGATGACGCTGGGGGCCATTGCGCAGACGCCGGTGTCCGGCCGCTATGTGCGCGTCGAGATCTCGAAAGAGAAAGCCACGCTGTCGTTGGCCGAAGTGCAGATTCTCTCAAAAGGAGAGAACGTCGCCCTCAAAGGTAAGGCTCAGCAGAGTGCCGATGCCTACGGCGGTGTCGCGTCGCGTGCCATCGATGGCAACACCAACACCTCATGGGGCGGCAACTCCATCACCCATACGCCGGAGAACCAGCCGAATCCGTGGTGGGAGGTGGACCTTCGCGCCGAAGTGCCGATTGAAAAACTGGTCGTTTGGAACCGCGTCGAGGAAGCCAAACGCCTGTTCGATGCCTCGGTCATGATCATCGGCACAGATCGGCAGGTGAAGTGGGAGCAGACGCTGACCAACCCCACGCCCACCTCGAATCCGCTGACCGTCGACGCCGCGCAGAAAAGTGCAGCCGTCGGTCGTACCATCCCACGTAAGATCGAACCCGTCACAGACGAGGAGATTGTCGAAGCCTATGAAAAAAAGGCGACTTGGATCGAAACGGTTTTGGCGACTCAGGCGAAGCTGGAAGCGTTCCGCAACCTGAAGCCGATCACGCAGCGGCTGTTGCAGGACTTTCCCGAGGCGCGGCAGGAGATCATCGACGAGTTCGCAGGTTTCAGTTCCTTGTATCAGGATAAACGAATTAACTCGCTGAGCGAATTGGTACGGCGATACATCGATCATACCCCGGATCCGCAACGCCGATCCGCATCTGACAAGGCCGCACCTAACGTAAAGTGCGTAACCGATCTCGCGGAGATCCGTCGGGCCTTTCGCGAAGGCCGCTGCGAAGAGCTCAAACTCACGGTTCTCAAGCGGTTCAATCCCGAGGCGCTGGAGCGTGCGATCAACGCGTTTGCCGCCAAATATCCCGACGTGTACAAAGATAAGGACGCGTTGCACAAACGCGTGGCAGACCTGCGCCAGACGGTGGCCGCGGCGGGCAACGACTTCTCCGCCAAGATCGCGGTTGCGCAGCAGGTCGAGGCGCTCAACGACGCGGTTTTTCTGAAGCATCCGGCGGTCGACTTCAAAGAGTTGCTCTTCGTGCGGCGTTCCTCCGGTTCGGTCCACACCGGCCTGCCCCAAAACTGGCAGGGCAATTCTTCGGTACCTCTGCATGGTTACGTCAACGATGTGGTGCGCGCGCCGCTCAAACAGGGCGGCGAGGAACCGCAGGTTGTCTACGCGAGCGATTGTTTTATAGGCGATGTGGATCTCGACTATGACGCGCAGCGCATCATGTTTTCCGGCGGGAAATCAGGCGAGCGCGGTTGGCGTGTTTTTGAGACCGCGTTAAGCCAGCCGGGGGCCGTCCGCGAAATCACGCCTCCTGACCAGCCGGATATCGATTATTACGACCCTTGCTATCTCCCCGACGGACGCCGTCTTTTCGTCGCCACGAGCGGCTATCAGGGCGTGCCCTGCGTGGGCGGCAGCGATTATGTGGGGAACCTGCATTCCATGGATCCCGACGGCACGATCCGCCGCTTGGTGTTCGATCAGGACAACAGCTGGTGCCCGACGGCGCTCGTCAACGGACGCATCCTGTATCTGCGTTGGGAATACACCGATTCGGCTCATTACTTCTCTCGCGTGCTGATGAGCATGAACCCGGACGGTACGGATCAGAAGGCGTTCTACGGCAGCAATTCCTATTGGCCGAACAGCCTGTTCTACGCGCGCCCGTTGCCGGGCTCGGCCACCAAATTCGTCGGCATCGTCAGCGGCCATCACGGCGTTGCGCGCAAAGGCGAACTCGTGCTGTTCGACGCGTCTCGCGGCCGCCACGAGACCTCGGGTGCCGTGCAGCGCATACCCGGCTACGGCAAGCCGGTCGAGAACATCACGCGCGATCAGCTCGTCAACGGCTCTAAGCCGCTGTTCCTCCACCCTTTTCCGCTGAGCGACGAACTCTTCCTGGTGTCGATGGAAGGCGACAACGGACGCTTCTCGATCATGCTGGCGGACATCTACGACAATCTCATTCAGCTGTGGCAATCGCCCTTCGAGAATCTCTACGAGCCGATTCCGCTCAAGACGCAGCCGCGTCCGCCGCTGCCCGCCGACCGCGTGGTCAAAGGCAAGAAGGATTGCACGGTCTACTTGGTCGGCGCTCACTTGGGCGAAGGTCTGCGCGGCGTGCCGAGGGGCAAGGTCAAATCCTTCCGCATCTTCCAGTACGAGTATTCACCGCGAAATGCGGGCGGTCATTACGACATTGGCTTTGAAGGGCCGTGGGATCCGCGCGTCATGCTCGGCACAGTCGATGTCGAGGCGGACGGCTCGTGCATGTTCACGGCTCCGGCCAACGTCCCGCTCGCCATGCAGCCGCTGGACGAGGACGGCAAAGCCATGCAGATCATGCGCTCGTGGTTTGTCGGCATGCCCGGCGAGCGGGTGTCCTGCGAAGGTTGCCATGAGCAGCAGAACAACTCTCCCATCGGCCATGCGACCCAAGCGGTTCTCAAAAATCCACAGCCCATCAAGCCGTGGTATGGTCCGCGTCGCAACTACGCTTTTGTACGCGAGGTGCAATCTGTGCTCGACCAGTCTTGCGTCGGTTGCCACAACGGCAAGGCCACGGCGAAAAATCGGCTCGGTCAACCCATCCCGGATTTCGAGAACACGCCCGGCGACAGCGGTTTTTCAAAGGCATACGTGAATCTTATGCCTTATGTTCGCCGCAACGGACCGGAAGGCGATTATCATCTGCTGACGCCGCTGGAGTTTCACGTCGACACCTCCGAGCTGACTCAGCTTCTCAAGAAAGGGCACCACGGCGTGAATCTGAGCGCCGAGCAGTGGGACCGGCTCATCACTTGGATGGATCTTAACGTGCCGTACTGGGGCAGCTGGACCGAGCGCACCAACGGCGGAAAAACCGAAGGGCTGAATCGTCGTCATGAGATGGCGCTCAAATACGCCAACGACGATTTCAATCCCGAAACCGTGGTGAACCCCTACATGTCCGCCGTGTTTCATGCCCCGCAGCAACCCGCCTCGCCCGCACCCGCGCCGACCGTGAACGGGTGGCCCTTCGATGCGGTCAACGCCAGGGCTAAGCAAAGCACGAACCTCGCCGCGGAATATGCTCTCGGCGGCGGTCAAACGATCAAACTTGTCATGATTCCTACCGGGTCGTTTGTGATGGGCAGTAACGACGAGACGCCCGCCGAACAGCCGATGTGCGCGGTAACTATCGGCAAGCCCTTCTGGATGGGAGTCACGGAAATCACGATGGCGCAGTTCCGGCAATTCGATCCTTCGTTTGAAAACGGCGTGTACGACAAGCATTACAAAGATCAGGTTAACCGCGGCTATTTCATGAATGAGTCGAATTTTCCCGCGATTCGCGTGTCTTGGGAACAGGCGAACGCTTACTGCGCGTGGCTGTCCAAAAAAATCGGCAAGAATGTGCGTCTGCCTACGGAAGCGCAGTGGGAGTGGGCCTGCCGCGCGGGTTCGGCGACGTCCATGAACTACGGCGATGTCAACGCCGACTTCTCCAAGAGCGAGAACCTCGCGGACTATATGCTGATCGAATTCGCCGTCTCCGGCGTGGATCCCAAGCCGATCGCGTATGGCAATGACCCCAAACCGGCTAAGCTTCCGTCGGCCTTGTGGGATTACGAGTTGCGCGACCGCCGCTACAACGACGGCGTATTCCATCTTGCCCCGGTCGGCCGTTATGTGCCGAATGCGTGGGGCTTGCGCGATATGCACGGCAACGTCGCGGAGTGGACGCGTTCGGCCTACAAGCCCTATCCGTACGTCGACGTCGATGGCCGCAACAACGCAACAATCGATGAGCGCAAGGTCGTCCGCGGCGGCTCGTGGTATCGCCGTTCGATCCGCTCCACCTCATCGTGGCGTTGGGGTTATCCCGGCTGGATGCGGCCCTTCGATGTCGGTTTCCGCGTGATCGTCGAAGAATGAGCAACGGGGTTTGCCCGGCGGGCCGACCCTACCCGCGCGAGGCGGTCCGTAACGGCGGTACTCGTCATGTGTGCGACGAATAAATCATACAGAGGGTATATGGCATGAAAAAGAATGAAATAAACCCCTTGTTCGGCGGCGTGATTGTGACGTTGATGCTCGCGTGCGGTTCTGCGCGCGCGCAAACGGTCTGGAGTCATGCGACGGACGGCGCGTGGTCGGATGCGGCGGCTTGGACGGCAGGCGTGCCGGATTTCAATGCCGTCTTGATTACGAACGCGGCGGCGGCGTACACGGTCAGTGTCGGTTCGGGTGTGGCGGGCAGCTTCTCGGATCTGAGCGTAGCCAATGCCGGCGTCAACACGTCGCGGCTGGAGATCGCGGGCGGTTCGCTGCTGGGCAGCAACGGCGTGATCAGCGTGAATGCGGGCGGCGAGGTGGTTCTCAAATCGGGAGGTACCTTCGCATACGGGACGGTTGCGGCGCGTGCCTCCGATTTCGCCACTGTGGCGGGAGCGCTGCGGATTGAGGATGGCTTCTTTCAAATCGGCACTCCCGGTGAGAAACCGGCGATCGAAACGCGTAGGCTCTCTCTTCCGCCCGGCGGTTTGCTGGAAATGGCGAACGGTACGGCCAGCTTCTACTCCGCGAATGTTGGCGGCCTCAACGTTAGCGGCGGCACGTTTTATATGGGCGGCGGTTCGATGACGCTGGTCAACACGAACGAAACGATGGACGGCTCGTACTCATCGTTAAGAGTGTACAATGGGGGGACGGTTCGACTTGAAGGCTCGGCCAAACTCGTGACCAGCAACGCCTTCTTTCTCGACTCAGCCGTAGGCACGACATCGCGGTTGGAGGTGGCAGGCGCGGATGCTTCCTTCGTCTTCAATTCCATTACGAAAGGCGGGCGGCCCGCGCTGAACGCGAGCGGCTATACAGCCCTTGACGTGCATGCCGGGCAAGTTTTCATCGGGACCAACACCGACTACACCGAGGCGAATTTCTATCCGAACGCAGCCGATGGTACGGTGGCGGTCAATGTGTGGGGCGGACATGTCACTTTCAAGCAGATCGTGATGGCTCGGGACAAGTCGGCCGGAATGGCGCAGGTCAATGTTTTTGGCGGTCGGTTCGCCTTGCCGGGAAGCGGAACCATTTCCGTCGGGCGTGACGCGTTCAAGGCGGGTGTGATCGCGCAGGTGAACGTCGCCGGTGGCGTGTTCGACATGACCGACACGTCAAAGAACTGGTCAAACGGCGGCGCGCCGGCTCTCGCGGTCGGCTGGAACTATAACGGCGGCACGCGTATGCCGTGGGGCGAAATCAACCTCAGCGGCGGCGTGATCTCCAATGCCGGCGCCTGTGTGTTGGGTCAGAACAAGGCGACGCGCGGTGATCTGCTCCAGACGGGCGGCACGTTCATCCAAGGCTGCGGTAACGAGAGCCTCGGCACCAATGTCGCAAACGGCACGTTCGTCTTCGGCTTCTCCGGCGGGCAAGGCAACGCCATCGTTTCGAATGGCGTGTTCGCATCGGTCCGCAGCGTTTATGTCGGTGGTGTCAACGCACTGGCACGGTGGGGAATGACGAAGATTTATGCCAGCACGGCCTATGGGGATACGAGTGTCGCGTCGGGCGGGCTCGGAACCTTCACGGTGGCCGGCGGCTCGGTTGTGATCAGCAACACCGTGGTCGACAAGCCGGCCATTCTGCACGTCGGTGATTATGGGACCGGCACCGTGTGGATAGCGGCCTCAGGCTCGCTCTATGCGCAGCAGATCGAACTGCATGCGACGGCGGACGGCATTCAGAACAGCACGCTCCAATTCAAATTCGGACCGCAGGGCGTCGGCTCTGTTTCATGCGGCAACCTCGCCATCGCCAGTGGCGCGAAACTGGTCGTTGACGCCTCTGCCTATGAAGGAAACGGAAGCGCCTTGCTGATCGCGTATGACACTAAGGCCGGTGACTTCGCGCCGACAGATGTGACGATCACCGGGACGCATCCGTGGGAGCTGAAAACAACCTCGACCGGCCTCTTACTGCGCCGGAACACGGGCCTCCTGATCCTGCTCAACTGAGTGCCGAGGCTTAGGCGATCCAGCGCAGGAGAAGATGTTCTCGCACAGGCGTAGGGTCACTCGATCCGACAGCGCGGGATCGGCGTCCGTCTTGCCGCCGGGAAACACGCTGCCTAAGGTCGGATGTCAACATCTCCGCCATGCACACCGCCGGATGATCGGCTTGACCTTTAGTGAAGTAAGAATAATGTACCGACCGGAGGGTAGGTCACGATCAAGGTGCCGGAGCCTGTGATCCACGACACTTTTGTGGACGTGTAGCGTCCGCCTGGCATTTGGATGCTGTCGACGTAAAGCGAATGAATATGCTGTTTGCCCGAGAAGTCTAGGCTCAACGTCGCTCCTGACGTCACATAGAGGTCGGTTGTCGTCGGTAGACGCGCTGCGTCGAGCGACACCGTGCCCGCTGCGAGCACGGTGCCGCCGACATAGGAGGCCGGGCCGGTGAGCGCGAGTGTGCCTGCTCCGTTTTTGGTAAGCGTGCCAGCGCCGGTGATGGCGACTGTCTCGCACCGGGCGGAGGGGCCGATATCAAGAGCCGACGCTCCGGACAGCACGGTCTGGTCGATCACGAGTTTCGCGAAAGAGGCGCAGTTGGCGATCTCCAACTTTGTGGACTCGCCCAGTGTGAGAGCGGGGATATTGAACGTGCTGTTTACGACCGGAGAATCGAGGGCCACGTACGCGGAGGTGCCGGTGGGCAATTCGAGGGCGGCCAGCGAGTCGCTGTCGGCCAGCGGATCGGAAGGGGTGTCGGAAACCAAACGGAAGTCGCGGACGAGCATGTCCCAGTACGCACCGCCCGTGCCGCCGCCAAAGCCGACATAGGCATAGTCGGAGCCGATGGTGGAGGCAAGGTTGACGCCCGTGAACGTGTTGGTGACACAGAGCGCGCCTTGGGTCATGACCGAGGTGATCTTCGAGGTGGCGGGGTCGTAGCGAACGGTGATGTCGGCCGGTCCGTCCTTCAGCACCACGGGGAGATATTTTTGGTTGAGACCCTCGTTCCATGTGCCGTTCGAGCCGATGGTCATCGCGTTCGACGCGGACGACGTGTTGCCCGGATAGAAATACCAGCGCACGCCGAAGCTGTTCAGCATGCCCGTGAAGCCGGCGTTGCTTACGTTGCCGTTCGCGTAGCCGGGTCCGCGCGGATCGTTGTGGAAGAAGAGACAGAAGGCATCGGCGGGCGAAGGCGTGGGGCGGGAGGCGCCGAAGAGGAAGGTGAAGGTGGCGGTCCAGGCGTCCGCCACGCGTACACGCCGGACAGACGTAGCGGTACCATAGGTGTTGGCCTTACCGGGGCAGAACAAGAGGCTGTTGTCGTCCGACCATGAACCCTGGGAGCTGAACACCCAGTCGCTGCGCGCGCCCGCGTTCTGATCGAGGGGCTCGAGTGCGGCTTTGCGCAAGACGAGGCCTCCCTCCTCGATGCGGACACTCAGATTTGATGTCGCGTGGTCGACGTCGCCGATGAGTCCGAGGGCGGCATTGCCGCGCTTGACGAGCGGACCCGACCCGGAGATCGCGTCGAAGGCGAGATAGGGTGTCGGCGTACTCGTCAGGCTGGTGCCGTTGGCACGCACAAAGGAGAAATCGGAGATGATGTTCTCCGCGTAAGAGCCGCCGGTTACTCCTAGGAATCCGATGTAAGCGCCGCCGGCGTTCTTCATGATCACCGGCAGGTTGATATTGGGAATGACGGTGGTGTTGGTGCCGGTGCCCGCCTGAACGGCCGTCATGGTGACGGCGTGCGCGGTGTCGTCGTATACGATGGTAAAGTCGACGGGAACGTGGTTCGTGATGGTGACCGGCGCAATGTCGTCGGTGATGACGGTGGTGGTGCCGTTAGTACTGACCTTGAGACGGGAGGAGTGGATCGTTCCGTCGTAAAAGCGCCACTGAAGGGCGAGGCCGGAGGCGGGTGCGGAGTTGAGGGAGGAGGGGCCGTCGCTCTCGTTCTGAAGAATGAAACAGAAATAGTCGGCGGGAGTCGTCAAATTGGACAATCCAATATCGTAATGGAAACGGGAGACCCAAGAGCCCGTGATGGGATAACGGTTGACCGTGAAGGCTGAGCCGGCGCCCTTGCTGGCGGCGTTGGTGCTGGTGGCGATCGCGCCTTCCGCTTTCCAGTGGGCGGTTCCGTTGATCTTCCAGAGACTGCTCGCCGTCAGCGGCGAGGGTTTATTCGGGTCAGTCATGACGTTGAGCGCCGAATCGGCGGCATAAGAAAGCGAGCCGAGAATATAGCCGTTCTGGCGATCGGTCGCATTGAGGTTGGCCGTCAAGGTTTGGCCCGACGTCAAGGTTGCTGTTCCGCCGAGACGGACTGCCGTGCGCGCGGGCGTGCCGGTATCGAAGGTGAAGGAGGAAAAGGCGTGCATCCCGGGCTGGTTGTCGGAGCCGGTCGAGGCGGTGAGGCCGACGTAGGCTTCCGTCGCCCCGAGGGTGGCGGCGAGATCGACGGGGACGGTATAGGTGTCTACGCTGCCGTGGGTATCCACGCGGATGCTGAGGGTTCCGGCTCCGTCGTAGGCGACGCTGATGCGGGCGGGCGTGAATCGGATGTCGGGGATGGCGCTAATGGCCGTCCCCATCCACGCGCCGTTGATCCCGAGGCGCAAGTACTTGCGGTAGACATCGAAGCCCAGAGCGACTGAGTTCGTGATGCCTGCTGCGCCTGTGCCGGCGTACCCAAGGTTCGAGCCTGAAGCGCCTTTCACATACGCTCCGCGCGCGTCGTTTTGGAAGACGAGCGAGAAGCCGTCGGCGGGGCTTGCGGAGGTGCTGTAGAGCTGCCACGTGAACTCTGCCGTCCACGCGGATGAGAGGGTGCGTTTGCGGCTCAGAAAGACGGAGCCGCTCTCGCCGCTCAGATCACGTGTGAGCAGGATGATTCCGTCGCGGCGCCGCATGGCCGAACCATTGTACGCCCAGCGCTCGGTGTTGTGGACGAACGTGTTGGGCTTCAAATCTAGGGTCGGCAAACCGGAAGCGGACGCGAGCGTGTACCCCAACAGGGCGTTGACGCCGGAGACTTCGGCCGTGGCGCCTGCCGCGAAGGTGTAGGCGGGCATCGCCGGCGCGTTCGTATAGACGTAGTTGTCGGTCAGGGCGATGGACCCTTCGGAAACGGTGAGAGGGACTTTAAGCGCCGAACCGAGAGCGAGCGTGCCCGCGCCGATCTTGGTCACGGTGCCGCCGGGACTGGAGGTGTCCGGCAGCAACGCGTTGTCGAGCCAGGCGCGGCCTTCGGTGTTGATCGCCAGACCGTTGGCGCCGACAAGCAGGTTGGTGTGGTTGATCAGCCAGTCGGAGAGTCGTTGCGGCGTGCGTTGCCGAAGCGTTGCGCCGTCGAAGCGCACAAGCCCAGACTGAAGCGAGGTGGACATGACGACTTGGGTCGGGGTGTGGTCAAGATAGAGGACGCTGTTCCCTTTGTAGGTCAGTTTGCCGCCTTGGTTGACGCGCAGGAGATACGTGCTGTTGGTGCTGGCGCCGTCGAAGGTCACAGCCATGTCCACATTGGGTCCATACGACTGCGCGATCTGCATGCCGTAGCGGTGTGGTCGGTCTGTTGGTTGCAGATCATGTATGAGCTCGCGCCGACCTCGACGCGGCCTGTGCAATAGCTGTCTTCGCCCAAGAGGAGATTCTGTGACGCCTGCACCAGTGAGTTGGAGACCGTCCAGACGGGGCGGCAACGGTGGTTGGCTTGGCCGTTGGCATTATCCAGACAGATGCCGGAACCTTCGAAGTAGACGGCTGAGTCGCGGATATGGAGGCTGGGGCTTTGAGGGGAAGCCGTCGTACCGGTGCCGCGTCCGACGCTCAGCCAAGCGCCCGTAAAGCGCGTCACGCCGCCGATGATATCCATGCGGGGCGAGGCGAGGGTCTTGCAGCCGATCCAACCGGAACCGGCGTAGATGACATTGGTCTGGCCGGGCGCGCCGATGATCATCCGGCCTTTCTCGACCGTGAATGCGGCATACGCGTTTGTGAACGCCACACCGTTGACGTCGTATGTGTAGATGCCCGTTTCTCCGCTGCTGGTTCTGTTCTTGCTGAGTTCCTGATAGCCGGGGTAAATGTAGGCGATGGTCCCCTCGCCGGTCTTGATGAACGCGCCGCCGGGCGCGGCGACCTTGCCCGCGATCGTCAGCGTCGTCGTGGCATTTGTGATGTCGATGACAGCCGCGCGGTTGGTGCTGACGCCGGGCAAAAGCGTGTAACCGCGCGTCAGTGTCGCTGAGGGGCCGGTGTAACGAAACGTTCCCTCGCCCAGCACGAGGTTAGCCGGATCGTCGGCGCTCGAACCGAGTGCGTCCACCGAGGCGACTTCCAAGATACCGGTGACGAGCACGGTGGGGCCGGCGTACGTGTTCGCGGTGGCCAAGACCGTGCGTCCGCCGTAGAGTTTCAAATTCCCGTCGCCCGAAATCGCGCCGTCGACCGTCAGCGTCTGACCCGAAGCCACCGATAGGGTCGTCGTCGCGGAAAGCGTCAGCGGTGCGCTGATCGTATGGCTGTCAGACAGTATCGTGATGAAACCCGCTGCGTCGAGCGTGATCGCATTGCCCGCCAGCGTGTAGCCGCCGCCGTCGAACTGTATGCCGAGTAACGTAAGATCGGACATGTCGTTGTTGATCGTTCCCGTACCGGCATTCAGCGTTGCCGCAGATCCACTGTTTGAGGCGATTATTCCTCCGCTCCAATTAGCCGTATCGTTCCAATCGCCGCCGCTTGTCGCGGTCCATGTTCCATTGTCCGCCCAGAGCGATTCCGCTACACACAAAACGATAAATAAAAACACGTTTCTTATTTTCATGGCAGGCAACCCTTTCCATACGGTTAACTATTATAATTTAAACTGATTTTAGATTAATATAATTTCTTTTATGTTGCCAAGCGAAAAGAAGGAGGCGGGAAAGATCGGGGTGGAACGGTTGAGGATCCGTTGTCGACCGATTTCTGTGTTCCCGATATGTTATCAATGCAAGTCGGCTTTGACGCGGAGGAAATAACTTTCGACAGGCGCGTTGGTGTAGATGATGGTTTGACCGGCTCCGAGAACATCGGTGAAGCCGGGGATGGAGGCCCAGGCGTCGTTGACCAGGTTGGTGCGGCTTTCCAGCGTGTAGTAGCGCTGTTTGCCGCCGTATTCGGAACCGGTCGGTATCGTTGGGCAGGTGAGCACGGGCCTAGAGCCTGTACTCGCGATGTTCAATTGCAGCACGCTGGTCGCATTGGTGGGTTGCGTGCCGACGATGTATTCGGCCCAGTTGGCCAGTCCATCCAGGTCCCAATCGTTGGTTGCGGCCGCATCGAAATCGTCTGTCGCGCCCCACTGTGCCAGCCACCACGTGGGTGTGTCGTGCGCCACCAAGTCCGGCCCGCTTGGTGTTCCGCCCAGTGTGCCGCTCGCACGCCAACGGGTCGATAGAGCGTTGTTCCAACGCGGATGAATCAGCGCAAGAGAGACACCTTGGCCGTCGGGTTCAGTAGGCCAAGGCGCGGTCGGTTCATAGGCGACCCGGTCGATCTCGTTTGATGAAGGGTCGATCAGCTGGAGTGTCTCGCCGGCGTTGTCCAGCGTGCCGGACGTCCAAACCAAAGCGGGCGTATCGTTCGGCGTGTAAAGACTGGAGGCGAGCACCAGATACGCGCCCGGATTGAGCGTCGTGCCTTCCGGAAAAGCGTAGGTGATGCCCTTGCCGAAGCTGTAGCCCGAGAGGTCGAGCGGCGCGCCGCCGGGATTGGTCAGTTCAATGTACTCGGCCTGTCCGACAACGACGGGATGGTAGAAGATCTCGGAGATCACGACGTGGCCTTTGCGCCAGTCAAAGGGCAACGCACCCATGTCGGCGCGGGTGCCGTCTGGGTCGAGGCCGGAAGACGGGTCACCCGAATCGATGGCGGGCGAGCCGGTCTGAAGCTCATAATGGTCACCCTCCGCGTTGAGGAAGAGCGGGTCACCCAAAACGTTGCCGATACCGGATATCGGGGCCGTGTCGGAGAGCGTGTAAGAGATGTCGAGGGTGGAAAGCGCGTCGCAATAGAAGGGCGCGACAGTGGCGTGGGAGACGATGCAGTTGCGGACCGTGGCGCTGCCGCCGCCGTCGCCGAGGTTCTTCTCGTAGGCCGAAACGGCGTAGCTGAGGTTGTAGAAGGTATTGTTCTCGATGAGACCGTGCGAGCCGGCGTCCTTGATGCCGAAGCCCATATCGACGTGTCGGATGAGATTATGTCGCGCGATGACGGTCGAGTCCTGGCCGATTGAAACGCCTTTGTTGTAGCAGTTCTCGATGAGATTGCCTTCGATTAAGAGATCTTTGGCCTCTTCGCCAATATCTACGCCATCGCTGTTATAGCCGATAAAATCATAGATGTGATTGTTCCGGATGATACCGCCATGGACGCCATCGTAGTCTACGGCGTCGGTGTCCGCTTGGTCGCAGCCGCGGAAATCGTTGTTCTCCACTCGCGCATAGGCCGCGCGTTTGATGTTGATGATGTCGCCGATCACATTGATATGCAGGCGGCTGTTACACAAAACGGTGGCGTTGCCCTCCTGAACAAAGATGGGGTAGTGCACGTCGTCCACATCGAGCCCGTCCATGTAAAGATCAGAGCCGAGCGCATTGATGGCGCCTTTGAAATCGACCGGATCGGCGTAAGTCAGCGATGCGCCGCGGATCACGACGTTGGAAAGTACGCCGGTGTGGTCGGCATGGTCGAACCCGATGCCGCCCCACCGGTTCGAGAGGACGGACGTGCCGGACAGATCGGGGTTTGCGTAGAGAAGCGCCTGTGCGCCCTCGTTGGTGTTCGGCAGAATGCGGACGGGGTTGGCGGCGGTACCGAGCAGGCGGAGCTGACCCTGCACATACATGCTGGCGCGATCGGGCATTTTGATTGTGACGCCGGATTCGGCGGTGAGACTGGCGTTGGACGGCACGTAGATGTCGCCGGTGGCGTACCACGGGGAACCGGCCGCAGTCAGCGTGAGACGGCCGGTCACATGCGTCGGAATCTGGCTGATGCCGGTCGGCATGAAGACGGCGGTGAGGCTCGGGGCGGTCATGCCGTCGGGAATGAATATCAACACGGGACTGGTGTTCGTGGTGACGGCACGGGTCGCAAGCGTGGCAGTCGCCTGCATGTCGAAGCCGAGGTCGCTGAAGTTTTCGGAGGCCTGGTGAACTTCAACGGCGAGGACGTTCGTGCCTTCGAGAAAACTGACGGGCGAGATTGAGAACGTAAGATAGGCGTTTTCGTTGGGGACACTGGTGCTTGTGATGTTCGAGGTGGCAAAGGTTGTATAGTCCACAAGCCCAGTCGCCATGTTGGAGCGTAAAATCTCTGCGCCGTTGAGATAAACGATGGCGCCGTCGTCGCGCAGAAGCTGCAGATCCAGAGAGGCGATGGCGGATGCGTTCGTGATGGCGAAAGAACGGCGAAAATAAGCCGAAGAGATGAGGTTGGAGGCCGCGCCGATGACCGTTGTCTCATCGTCGTCGCCGTAGCCGAGTTGCCCGGCGCCGCGGGCCCAGGAGGAATCGTCAAACGACAGTTGGTTCCATCCGATCATCGTATGGGTCGGTATGACGTAGCGCCAGGTCGCGCCCTTGCCGGAAAGGTTGATGACGCGGTTGCTGACGATCCAGTAGGCGAAGGTCTGGCCGATGTTCGGTACGGCGGTGAAGGTGATGGGAATGTCAGAGAGGAACATATTTGTGGCCCCCTCGGGCAGCGGCACATAGTTGGCGCGAACCGTACCTCCGCCGGATTCGGTCGCCGTCGTAACCTGTGCGATTTCGTTTGAATTTGCCAATAGCCATGAAAGATGTCGCATCACGATGGCGGGACGCGCGCGCGCGAAAGCCTTGATGCTGTTGATTCCGGCTTCCCAGGCATTGGTGGAGGATATGCCTCCTTTCGTGGCATAGAGGTCAACGTGGTACATAATCTCGTTGCGAATGCGCGAGGCCTCGCGGTCGATGATGGGAATGACGCGCTCCGGGCTGAAGGTACTGTTCACATGCGCGGCGCAACGCTGTATGAAGTAGTCTTTGAATTCCCGATTGTCCAAGAGTTCGCGAAACACCTCCATGTTTGCGGCCATGTCGGCGAGCGTGCCTGTGGACGTGGAGCTGAAAGTTCGGTCAAGGTCGAAGAAACCCCAGCGCCAGCGGCCGTTCGGACCGTGCTCGCGCCACCACTTGCGGTTCCAATACCAGGCGGTATGCGACACGCAACAGGAGGCGATGACGAAATCGGCCAGGTCTTCGACGTCGACCTGCGAGCGGACATGGGCGTAGGTTGCGGGATCGGCCAGACTGTGCGAGGAAATATAGTCGATCAGTTGGAGCCAATCGGCGTCTGTGCCGTGGACGATAATCGGGTCGGCGCTGGTGCCGCCGCCGTCCATCTCGAAGAAGTCGATCTGATCCAACGGGACGTTGTAGTTTTTTGAAAAAAACATTTCGTCCAGCTTCTCTCGGATGTTGAAAAGGCCGTGGTAATGACCGTTCATATAGGAAGAGGTGGGGCGGTAGCCTTGCAGGGCGTTACGAATCTGCCCCTCGAAAACTTTGGCGCTCATTCCATCGCGGAAAACGGTGGTCGACCAGTCGTCGCAGCCGTTGCGGAGGACAAAGCGATCGAAAAGTCCGATGGGCTTCTCCGGAAAGAGCTGGTAGGTGAGTCCGTCCTTGCCGTACTTGTTATCGAGGTAGAGGGTGAGCGGCTTTTGCGCCTTGAGGAAGGTGTTAAGGCTGAAAAGGCGGAAGCCGGCATCGAAGTTAAAGACGGAATTGCTTGGTCCGGTGCAGAACTGGATGGTCCCGGGCACTTCGCGTTCCTTCAGGTTGTTCGCGTAAATGCCCGTGACGGGATCGGAGATCAGAACCGGATCGATTACGAACGAGATGATCGGGAGATTGGTCGGACGCAGAGTGAAGAGAAAGGTTCGCGTGGTGACCGGACCGGGATGAAGCCCGTCGGCAAAGGCGCGGGCACGGACCACGGTGTTGGTGGTGATGATGAAAGCGTTGGTGTAGAGCGGCGAGGAAGACTTCGGTTGGCTGCTGTCGAGGGTGTAACGGATCGCGGAGATGCCGGAGCCGGCGGAGAGCGAAACGGTGACAGGGCTTGCTGCGAAGAGCGGTTCAGCGGGGGAAACCGTAACGGCGGAGGCGCGGTGCAGGTTCTGGGCGAGTTGAGGGCCGCGGTTGGCGGTGCCGGCGGTGGACTCGCCGAAATAACCCCAAGCTGCGCCGCCGTCGGGAAGGCGGCCGTAGGAGATGTCGCCCTGCTGGACGCCGAAGGTGACGCCGTCGACAAGACTGCCGCTCGGGGTGAAAAGGCCGACCTGTTCTCCATCCGCCGAGAGTTTGAAGTTGGTGTGGTAGGCGCGGGTGACGAAGTTCGAGTAGGGCCAGAAATCGCGTTTCAAAGAGAGTCCTGGTTGAGAGTCGTATCCGTCGGCCCAGAACAATAGATGTCCGCCCGCAGGGATCGATGCGCCGCTCGGAATGCACCAGCGGAAAGTCGATTCCAGATTGTCGGAGAGGTAATAGCCGCCGAGATCAACCGCGCTGGTGCCGCCGTTGTAGAGTTCGATCCAGTCGCCGAAATCGGTGAAGTCGTTGATTTCGGGCGTGGAGTAGACGTTGTTGGCCATGATCTCATTGATGCCCAGAAAAGTGCGGCGGTAGACCGCGCTGGAGATGGGACTTGGGACGAGTCCCGGAACGAAGGCGCGCGCGCGCAACTCGGTTTCGGTCGTGAAGGCGAGCGGGGTGCTGTAGAGCGTCGAATGGGTCGTGGGTGCCGATCCATCGGTCGTGTAGCGGATGACCGCTTGGGCCTGGGGACTGGAAACGGTGACGGAGAGTGCGCCGGAGAAAAGCCCTCCGGGATGCGAAAAGACCGGTGCGGCGGCAACGCCGGGCAGGGTTTCGCCGTTGACGGTTCCCGGCGTAGGTGCGGAAAGGTAGCCTATCGTCTGCGCGACGGTGTCGGTGGAGGCAGGCCAAGCGAGCTGAAGTTCGCTTAGGAGGAGCAGGTCGGAACTCGTCGAGCTGTTATTGAGCGACTGTAGGGTCAGAACGTTGGTTCCATCCGCCAGCAAATAGGAACATGCGCTCAGGTCGTATTCCGAAAAGACCAGCGCGAGCGCGTCGCTGCGGCTGGCAGGCGCGGCGGAGTTCCAGCCGAGTGTCGCGGGCGTGTTGTTGGACGCGATCAGGACACCGTTGAGCCACGCCGCAAAGCCGTCGTCGAACGTCACGCGGAGCAGGAGCTGGGCGACGTCCGCGCTGTTGCTGACCGCGAAGGGATAGCGGACAAAGGCCGACTTTTGTTTGCCGTACATTTCCGAATATAGATCGGTTTGAAAAAGGGGTCGGTAATCCGTGTCCGTGTCGTAGCCGATGCCGTTCCCCGCGATCTTCCAGCCACCGTCATCAAAGGTTCGGCTGTTCCAGTCGATGGCGAGCATTGTGGCATTGGTCGGCACAAGGTACCGGCCGGTTGTTCCATAGAGGATTGGAGTTTCGACGTGTGTTCCGGTGCGGTTCATGCCGAAACTGACGTCATACGCCTGTTGAGGGAACGCGGGGTCGAAGGCGTATTCGAGCGTGAGGTCGTCGCGAAACAGTGCGAGAAATTCGCCTCTCGCATCAAGCGCAAAGTTGGTGTGGAGTTCCGATGCGGGGTTAACGCGGTTTTTCTGGGAAGCGAAAACAAGGAGTTGGCCGTGGGCGGGGATGCTCACATCGGGAAAGGTCCAGAGGGTCGGCCGGTCGGCCTGATCGGTGAGGTGCCACCCTTTCAGCGAGACCGCATGGGCCGTGGTGTTATAAAGCTCGATCCAGTCGGAGTATTCGCCGTCTTCGTCCTTCAGCGTGCTGCGGTTCGCGGCCATGATCTCGCTCATGATAACGGCACCCGGCGGAGCATAAAGAGAGTTGGTCGTGCCGGGCGTGGCCGTGCCGGGGGCGGAATGCCAGTTGGCCGGGGTGTTGCCGAAGGAGGTTGAGTCGGTGCGTTCGAGCGAGCCGCCGAGGCCGTCGGCGGCGAACGGCCATGGAAGTTGATCATCGAAAGTGACTTCATCGACCACGTAGCGTCCGAGCGTGCCATCCGCCTCTACAGAGTTTGGCGCACGCAGGCGGACGGTGTCGCCTGAATTGTTGAGCGATTTTAACCATGGACCCAGAATGACGAGATCGGTGTTTAACCCGTAGCTTTGTCTGAACTCCTCAACCGTATTGGTCGCGACCACCACAAGAAATTGGCCGGGCTGCAGAGTCAGATTTGTCGGGAAACCGTAACTGACGCCACCTGTCAGCGGCCAAGTGTTGGTTGGTTCGTTCACATTGTAAAGCGGAACCGGGTTGGCGGAGACGTTGAGCAATTCGATGTATTCGACGGGCATATGGCCGAGGGCGTTGGTTGCGGAGGGATGGTACATGATCTCGTTGATGATCACCGGTCCCACTTTCGGGCTTGCATTACGCGCGCCTGTGCCTGCGCGGAATTCCTCGCGGCTGCCGGGTACGCCGATACCGAAGGTCGGTGTGGCCAGCGTGGTGAAGTCGCCCGTGCCGTCCGGATAACGGCCGAAGGATACCCCGTTCTGGGAGGCCTCGTACTGATACTGGTCAACATAGCGGACAAGAATATCCTCATGATCCGCTTCGGACAGATAGAGGTCGTCGCCCTTGGCGCCCAGTGCGAACGGTACGAGGCCGTTGGTCATTTGGTATTGGTAAACGGTGAAGTAACCGTTGGCCGGAATCACGCAGCCTTCCGGGAAGCGGTATTTTTTGCGGACCGTATTATCATCGCTCAGGTACCAGCCTGCGAGGCTGACGGCGTTGTCGGTGAGGTTGCGCAGTTCAACGGCGTCTTCGTAGGGCGGATCGGTGTGCGCCAACACTTCGTTGAGCACCACGTCGCGTGCGAAAAAGATGTCCGGTCCTCCGGGGGAGCCGTTCAGTTGCGCGCTCGCAACCCAGTTTGTGGGATCGTTTGCAGAGGAGTCGGGGTTGACGAGAACGAGCGAACTCCCGAGCCCGGCAGCGGCCTGCGGCCAAGGGGCTTTGTTGTTGTAGGTCACCGAGAAGACTTCGGAGCCCGAGGCGTTGGCGAGCGTCACCGTTTCGCCTTGATTGCTCAGCTGCCCGCTGTAAGTGCCTGCGGCGAGGTTGATGACTGTCGGATAGAGGGCAGCGAAGGCCGCGCGGTTTACGACCACGACGAGGTATGCGTCGGCTTCTATGACAGAGGGCGTCGGAAAAACGTAGGTGATGCCATCCGTGAAAGTCCAACCGCTGACATCCACGGCATGGGTGCCGACATTGTGGAGTTCGACAAACTCGTTGGTGCTGCCGCTGATGGGATCATACATGATCTCACTCAGGACGATGTGTGCCTGCGCATGGCAAATCGTAACCGCAAGCAGGTACACAAACGCCAAGGCTGTCATGCGAAGTCGAAACGGTGTCGAAAGATACTTCCTTTTCCCGATCATGACACACCATCCTTCTCGCCGCTCCAATTTCATCCTTACTGGGGTACACACCGCCAACATGGGCGTTTCATTACCAAACCGTAATGTAAAGTCAAGTAAATTGCTTTAATATAAATACGGATCGTACAAGTACGGGTCAAGAAGCGCAACAAAATAATTTGTTTAGTGACGCGTCCTTGCCGCATCCGGGCCAAATGATTTACCATAAAAGGTTGAAGCGCAGAATGCTGTCAAAATGAAAAAAGGTTAGCAATGAAACAAAAGACCTTGCTTTTCGCATGCCTCTTGATCGGTCTGTCCGCAGGCGTCTCGTTTGCCTTCGAGACCGGTACGCCGGAGACGGAGGGCGTTTCCTCGCGCGCCATTCTCAATTGGGTTGACGCCGTTGAGCGCGAGGTGGACGCGCTTCACAGTTTTGTGCTGGTACGTCACGGAAAAATCATCGCCGAAGGGTGGTGGACCCCTTACGAAAAGTCGCGTCCCCACATGCTGTATTCACTCAGCAAAAGTTTCACCTCGACCGCGGTCGGATTGGCGGTGGACGAAGGTAAGCTGAGTCTAGACGACAAAGTGGTGTCGTTCTTCCCGGATAAGATCCCCGCTCACCCCGGCGAAAATCTGACGCGTATGCGGGTCCGCGATCTTCTGTGCATGGGAAGCGGAAACCATAACGACACGTTAAAGCCCATGAGAGAAGATCCGGCGGGCGATTGGGTCCGCATTTTTCTCGCGCAACCAGTGGAACATGAGCCCGGAACCTATTTCCGTTATAACACCGGTGCCACCTATATGTTGTCCGCCATCGTCCAGAAAACGACGGGGCAGAAGGTGCTCGACTATCTGACCCCGCGGCTTTTCCAACCCTTGGATATTCAGAATGCGACGTGGGAGACGAACGCGCAAGGAATCAACACCGGCGGATATGGCTTGAAAGTCAAAACCCGCGATATCGCGGCGCTGGGACAGCTTTATCTGCAGAAAGGGCGCTGGAACGGCAAACGACTTCTCTCCGAGGAATGGGTGAATTTAGCCACGTCCAAACAGATCGGCAATGGCGATCGGCCGGATAGCGATTGGTCTCAAGGTTACGGATTCCAATTCTGGCGCTGTCGCCATCATGCGTTTCGCGGCGACGGCGCGTTCGGCCAATACTGTCTTGTGATGCCGGATCAGGATTCGGTGCTGGCGATCACCAGCGGGTTAGGCAATATGCAGCAGGTGCTCGATTTAGTCTGGACGCTTCTGTTGCCTGCAATGACACCCGCATCGGTGCCGCCCGATGAGGCGGCACAGGCGTTGCTGGCTCAAAAACTGCGCTCGCTGACATTGCGTCCGGTTCGGGCCGATTTCCCTCAGACGGATATTTCCGGGGTGATCGGCAAGGCCTACGTGTTCAGCGAAAACGAACTGGGCCTCAAATCGCTTTCCCTCAATCGGGACGGCAAGGGCGTGTTTTTCAAAATGAACAATGCCCACGGAGAACAACGCATCGATCTGGGCTATGGGCAATGGATAAAAGGCGGGATGATCTTCGAAAAGGCGCTCATCAAGCCCCTCGGGGGCGCGAACGGGCGGCAGGCGATTGCCGCGTCCGGGGCGTGGGCCGCATCGGATCTGTATAAGGCTCAGATTTATTTTTATGAGACGCCGTATCGTTTGACGATGGCTTGCCGCTTCAACAAAGAGGGAAGCCTGTCTCTCGATCTTGAATACAATGTTTCCTTCGATGCGAGAAAG
>CAZTDL010000010.1:0-22001 GCA_964612775.1 uncultured Lentisphaeraceae bacterium | reverse complement strand
TTCGAAGGCGTAAACTTGACCGCATTGCCCACAATATTCAAAACCACGCGCTCGATTTTTTGCGCATCGCACCAGCAGAACAACTCACGCTCGCCCAAGTCAAAATCGATCGCAATTCGTTTGGAATCGGCCTGCACTTGCAAGGTATCGGCGCCCTCGCGAATGACCTGACCAAGCGGCACAACCGTTTTGGTCAGCATCAGCGTCTTATTCTCCACCTGCCGCAGATCGAGAATATCATTGACCGTTGCCAGCAACCGCTGGCTGTCGGATTGCAACCGTTCCAGATAATGCAGCGCCTTTTCGGGCATAGGGCCTACCACGCCGCGCAACATGTTGTTGACCGCATAGATCATGGACGTGAGTGGCGTACGCAATTCATGCGACACATTCGAAACGAATTCCATTCGCGCACGGTCGCGGGCCTGAAGTCGCTCCACGGCAGCCTCAAGCGCCTGTTGCGACTGTTGACGGATCGTGATGTCGCGGACAAAAAAACAAAGTTGTCCCTGAGAATCCAAGTCGACCTGATTAACAGCGATCTCTGCGGCAAACGACGTCCCGTCTGAACGTTTACACCGGGCCTCGACCAGCGTATATTTTCTATCAACGAGATTCTTATTGATCGTATCGATCAGCGAATCCGTCGCGCCGGAAATCAAGCCGATCACATCCAAACCGGCCAACTCCTTCGTCTCCATCAGAAAAAACTCTGCGGCACGCCCGTTACATTCCAGAATCCGACCGTGACGCGTCGTAATGATGACAGCGTCATACACGCTTTCGAGCAGCTTATAGAAAGGGGTACACCGCTGAACATGCTGCGTGCGCCAAGCACGCCCGCTCACCCTCGGTGACGCGTGTGACGGCTCCGCATCATGCCGGTCCGTCGCCGCAGGATCAATACCGATCCGCATGGTTCTGTCAGAGCACTTGTTGTCCGCCATATTCGATACACCGCTTTAAGAAATAAAAAGCGTCCCGTCGCCGGGACGCTTTCGAACTACTCGCGTGATTTGTTTTTGGCTTCGTTCACGCGCAACTTACGTCCGAGAACATCCTTGTCGTGGAGCGCCTTGATGGCCGCTTCCGCCTCCGGGCGATTCGGCATTTCGACGAAACCGAATCCTTTGGACTTGTGATTGAACCGGTTCGCGATTATACGGGCGGACTTGACCTCTCCGTATTTTTCGAACTCCTTACGCATTTGCGCTTCATTCATGTCGTAGCTCAAATTACCGACATAGATCTCGACGCAATCGCCTTCGGCGTTAGGATCATAATACCCGCTCGGAACACCGAATTTTCCGGCAATAAAACCGACTAGCAGGCCCACCGCTAGACCCGTCGCTGTGCCGCACAGTACGGGATTTGTCAGAAACACGTTATCCAAAAGAAACCTCCTTGGTTTTCTTCATTGGGGTTTGCACACGATTCTGCCGAAGAGTACACACTGGAACCTTATCCACGCAACCGATAGGTGATAAGGCCCGCAGGGAACGCCGCACATAGCGAACGGCGCCACACCCGCATCAGCGCGTTTCCAGAAATCCCTCCAGCTTGCGCAACCGTGTGGGGTGACGCAGTTTGCGCAAAGCCTTGGCCTCTATCTGGCGGATGCGCTCACGCGTCACGTTGAACTGCTTGCCGACCTCTTCCAGCGTACGCGAATAACCGTCGGTCAAACCGAAACGGTAATCAAGCACTTGGCGCTCACGATCGGTCAGTGTTGTCAGCACTTCCTGCAGACGCTCCTTCAGCATGCTGTAAGCGGTCATCTCTGAAGGGTTTTCCGCAGACTTGTCTTCGATGAAATCGCCGAAATGCGCATCGTCGCCGTCACCCACAGGGCTCTGCAGCGAAATCGGCTGCTGGGCCATGCGGTACACGGCTCGTACGCGCTCAGCGGGAATATCCATCTCCTCGGCCGCCTCTTCCGGCGTAGGTTCGCGTCCCAGTTCCTGCACAAGTTTCTTCTGAACGCGGAGCAACTTATTGATCGTCTCGATCATGTGAACTGGGATACGGATGGTGCGGGCCTGGTCTGCAATTGCCCGGGTCGCAGCCTGCCGGATCCACCACGTGGCATACGTGCTGAACTTGTAGCCACGACGATACTCAAACTTCTCCACGGCTTTCATCAGGCCCGTGTTTCCCTCCTGAATCAGGTCGAGAAACGAAAGGCCGCGGTTCATGTACTTCTTGACAATGCTGATAACCAAACGCAGATTAGCTTCGACCATTTCGGTTCGGGCTTTCTGCCCCAAGCGCAGCACGTCACGCAACTCCTCAAACTTGCTGAGGTACTCATCCGTATCCATGCCGAAATCCTGCTCGATCGCCGTGATTCGCAAGGCAATCTCTTGCAGGGTCTGGTCACGTTTTTTGGTCTGCCGCTGCTTGTTCAGCTTACTCTGCTCATTCAGCAGGTGCTTGTACGGACGATAGATTTTCTCGTCCGCCTCCGTGCAGAGACTTTCCAAAATCTTTTGCTTGAAATTCAAACTCTGAAACGCACCGATCAGGTCATGACGCGCCTTCTCCAGCCCCTTCATCATGCGCTTCCGCTTGGCCTGATCTTTACCGCAGGCAGCCACCGCCTCATAAGCTTTAAGGATCTTGGCGCGGACGGACAACAAGTTCTTCTTGATCTTGCCGACGCCTTCCATATAGGCATCGCGCCTGTCCGCGAATTTGTCCGTTACAACACGGTCAAACCTCTCGGTGCCCGTTTCTAAACGGTCGATCAGTTCCAAGTAAAGCCGCGGCGTAAACGCGAACTGATTGAACATTTCACGCTCTTTGCTCTCAGCCAACTCGATACGCTTACAGATCTCGACCTCCTGCTCACGCGTGAGCAAAGGCACCTGCCCCATTTGGTGCAGATACATGCGGATCGGATCATCAAAGAAATCCATGCGGCTACCGCGCCCGCGTTGCTGATCGTCTTGCTCATGTTCGCTGCGGAAACGTTCCACCTCGGTGGCATCAATAATCTCGATGTCCATGCCCCTCAAAATCCCAAGATACGACTCAATGTCCGTATCGTTGATCACAGCATTGGGCAAAACCTCGTTGATGTCATCATAGGTAAGATAGCCGCCCTGCGTTTCGGCACGTTTAATCAACGTCTTGATACGCTCGCTACGCTCCTCGCGTTTCACTTTGGCTTCGGCGCGATCAGCATCCAATGCCAGCTCGGTATCGTAACCCACGCTAAACTCGGCACCCTCGATCACATCGAAGTCCAGCCCCGCTTCGGACTCGCCGGGCTCAACACCCTCTTCGTAGGCATCCGAGTCGTCCAGCTCGTCTAAATCATCCAAGCCGTCAACCCCATGCAACACGGTGTCGAGCACAACCTCGCTCGCCGTACTGAGATTGACCAGTTCTTCCGCATCAAACTCCAAGTCCTCGGGGGCCGGCTCGGTTACCTCAGAATCAGTCCCCGCCATATCCTGTTTCCCGGCAAGTGCCCCTAACTTTTCAGACGTCGCTTTTTTCTTCGCTTCAGCAATCGGTGACGGAGCAGCCGTCGCGCCTTTTTTCACTGCTTTTTTAGAAACAGAATCGCTCTTTTTCGCTTTTGACTTTGTTGCTGCCATCGGGTCTTTTTACCTCGTTGCTCCGCCACCAAAAAAGCAAGATCATCGATTTTTGATAGACCGCACCTATTATAGGCAAGAAAACAAGGTGTCAAGTTACCCGATTCCGGTCGATAAGTCAAGGACTGGACGGGTAAAAGCTCAGCAGCGTTATGTTCGGCACTATGGTTCGCACATTTCTGCCGCGAACAGGATCGCTTTCTTTATAAACCCGTCAAGGAAAGAGCCATCCCCCTAGCAAAGCTATGCGTCTTCCCCTGTTTGTGTTGCCAGAATTCATATGCGAAAGTCGAGAATGCCGTTCGCTGTAAAATGCGTTATCCGGTGACCCGAAGCAGTGAACGCGGGACGACACGGATCCTCCGCCGCTCTTGGGTATGTCCAGAAGCATATCCTCATGTTTTTGGCAATATCTTGCATTTTTTGACTTGTCCGCGTTCTATATGGGAAATATTTGTCGGATAAACGGCCTTTCCGCCCGGTCTCAGAGAAATTGACGGTTTCTTTTTCGAAAAAAGGTAACTTTCAAGAACATTTTTGTCGTTTTATATAAAAAACGAGGCCTCTTGATTTTATTCCTGATCAACAATAAGACATCTTTGTCACTCACTGTTTTATCGTCTCAAAAACTTCAGATCCATTTAAAATAGTCATAACCTACTGAACAACAAATATTTATAACACTATTTTTTTATGTGTTAAGACAACTGGCATTATGAATGCTTAATCACATCCAATGCTTGCGTTTGACAAGCCGGAAACACGACGAAAGGTCAACCATGAATGTGACAAAGAGAAATCGGACAGCGATCTTGTTTGCCATTGCCGGACTGGGACTAGCGGCAACAGGATGGGCGCAGGACACGGCCGCGGCAGTCCCTGCCGCGACAGATGCCGTCAAAGAAGGTATGAGCAACATGCGGATCGCGTTGGATACGGTCTGGGTGTTATTCACCGGCATGCTGGTGTTCTGGATGAACGCCGGTTTCGCCATGGTGGAAAGCGGGTTGTGCCGCGCTAAGAACTGCGTCAATATTTTGGCGAAGAACTTCATCGTGTTCGCCCTCGCAACGTTATCATTCTGGATTATCGGTTGGGGCTTGATGTTCGGCGACGGCACCCCGTGGCTTGGGCTCAAAGGTCTCTTCCTGCTTTCCGGCGCGGACAATTCTCCTGCGTTGGGATCCGCCTACGCAGCTATGAATCCCTTTTCCAGCGCGACCTATGAAGGCGTCTATTCGGCCATCAACTGGACGCCGGTTCCGCTTTGGGCGAAATTTTTCTTCCAATTGGTTTTCGCGGGAACCGCAGCGACGATCGTCTCCGGTGCGGTTGCCGAGCGCATTAAGTTCAAGGCCTCCTGGCCTTCAGTCTGCTGTTGGTCGGCGTCATGTATCCGATCACCGGTCACTGGATCTGGGGCGGAGGCGTATTGGCGGCCTCCAAGGCTGCGACGGGACTCAATGCCTTTTTCCACAGTTTTCGCGACTTCGCGGGTTCAACGGTCGTACATTCGGTCGGCGGTTGGGCAGCTCTCACCGGCGCACTGATCCTCGGCCCACGAATCGAGAAGTTCCGTCCAAACGGCGTGGTTAAGCCGGTCATGGGACATAACATGACCAGCGTCGCGCTCGGCGTATTGATCCTCTGGCTCGGCTGGTTCGGATTCAACCCGGGGTCCACCATGTCAGCCGGTAATGGCTTCGCAATCTCCCACGTGTTGATAGCTACCAACATTGCCGCCGCAACCGCCACACTGAGCGCGGCTATGACAGCATGGTTAGTGCTCAAGAAGCCCGATCTCAGCATGATCCTCAACGGCTGCTTGGCCGGACTCGTGGCCGTGACAGCCCCTTGCGCGTTCGTCTCCGTGACATCCGCGGCCATCATCGGCGCCATTGCCGGCGTTCTGGTGGTGTTCGCTGTGCTGTTCTTTGATAAGATGCGCATCGATGACCCCGTTGGCGCGCTTTCCGTACACTTGGTCAACGGCGTGTTCGGCAGCTTGGCTGTTGGTTTGTTCTACAATGACAAGATCGCTACCGACGTCGCGGGGCTTGCCACCGGTCTGAGCCGCGGTGCCCAATTCGTACAACAGCTGAAAGGCGTGTTGCTGGTGGGTCTTTTCACCGTGGTTCTCTCTTTGATCATCTGGCTTGTATTCAAGGCGGTGATGGGCATCCGCGTGACCCGTGAAGAAGAGTTGGGCGGTCTGGATATCGGTGAGCACGGTAACGAAGCTTATCCTGATTTCCAAGGGTTCCTGACCAAGTAAGACAGAAAGAAAGGGCTTCAACATGAAACTGATTATCGCTGTAATCCAACCCGACAAGCTGTACGATGTCAAGGACGCGCTGCTGGCGGCGAACATCACAAAGATGACCGCATCCAACGTGATCGGTTGCGGACAGCAAATGGGCTACACGGAGAGTTACCGCGGAATACCAGCCGAAATTAATCTTCTAAAGAAGGTCGAGCTGCGCATCGCCGTGAACGAGGAATTCGTGAAAACAACGGTCGATGCGATCATTAAGGGCGCACGGACAGGCAAGATCGGCGACGGCAAGATCTTCGTCCTCGACCTCCCAGAATGTATCCGCATTCGGACGGGCGAGACGGGAACAGAAGCTATCGGTTAAGCGCCGTTAAACTCATCCATCGCGCACAAACAAAATGAAGAAGGCGTTACGCACTGAAATGCGTGACGCCTTCTTCGTTTTGCAATCGATATCAAACGCAACCGCGATGTCGGGCGTCTACTCGTAATTAAACAGATCCTTCAGAGCAAACGTCTTTCCCGACGCGGCTTGCAAGGCGTTCAAGACAATGTTTCGCGAGTTGGGCGTCAACCATCTCCCTTTGCAGGCTCTCCCCACCATCTTGTGCGTCATCTGCACGGAAGACGCCTTCACCAAATCGTTCGGGACAAGTTCCATCTCCGCCATAATACGGGCAATCGGTTGCTCACCCAGATTCCGCTCGATTTCTTCAGCCATTCCGTTTTATTCCTGTTCTTACTTTATGACACTACGGAGCCATACTCCGGCCAAGTCCGGCCACACATCCGTGGCTTTTCCCCTCTTGCGAAGTCCATAGCCATGCCCGCCGTTCGGGAAGAGGTGCATTTCCACCGGCACATTCGCCGCCTTCAGCGCGATGAAATAGGCGAGGCTACTGTCCACGTACGGCTTATCGTCCTCAGCTTGCAGCAGGAAAGTCGGGGGCACCTGCGAAGTCACAGGCAGTTCAGGTGCCATCGTGAAACCCGGGGTGAACAGATAGGCTGGATAGATGATGAGCGCAAAGTCCGGACGACTGCTTTGCGCATCTGCCTCGTCCACCGGCGCGTAGAATCGTTTTGCATAATCCGTACTGGTCCGCACGGAAAGATGAGCCCCGGCCGAAAAACCGATAATACCCAGCTTTTTCGGGTCGATGTTAAAGGACTGCGCCTTGAACCGGATCACCCCCATCGCACGCTGCGCATCGCAGAAAGCGGCGTCACGGTTTTTCGGCACACGATATTTCAGCACAAAGGCCGAGATGCCCTGCGCGTTCAGCCATGCGGCAACTTCGGTTCCTTCGTGGTTCCATGCCAAAATGCCATAACCTCCGCCGGGACAAATCATGACGGCAGGATTGGGTTTACCGGTGTCCTTTGCGAGAAAAACCGTTAAACTCGGCACGTTCACGTCGGTCAGCCGCACGATGTCATCCTTGGAAGGATTCACTTTTTCCGGCGCATCGCTCGTTTTGAGCGGGATTTTATTTTCCGGCCAAATCGGCAACACCGGTTGCATCGCATCGGCCACAGGCACCATCGCGCATATTCCAAACACACCCAACAACACGGTCAATTTCATCATAACCCCTCTTTGACATTCGTCTTTGCGCGCATCCATAACCCAATTTTAGAACATGGGTTTTGATATTACGCTTTTTGCATCATCAACTCAACCTTCAACAACTTTCGCCGATTCAGAAATTTCATTTGACGGAAAAAGCTGAATCGGTTATTTAACCTGACTATGGCAACTGGTAAAAACAAGATTAAAATCGGATTATTCGGCTTTGGGCGCACCGGAGCGACTGTCGCCCATGAAATGATCAACGCTCCCGATTCAGAACTCGTCTGGGTCGTCCGAAAAAGCACTTCACATGAAAGCGAGTTTGCCAGCCGACTGCAGGGCCATGATTTCGATGAAGGCAAAATCTATTGGGTCGGCAACATTAAAAAAAGTTTTTTGAGGATAATCCGGTAGACGTGATTATCGACTTCTCCGCTTCCGAAACCGTCAACCTCTACAAGAGCGCGGTGTCGAGTGGCACCCGAATCCTCTCCGCGATTTCAAATTACGAGCGCAACGATCTGGCGGAGCTGAAAAAGCTCGCGCGTAAAACAGCCGTACTCTACTCTCCAAACATCTCGATCGGCGTCAATCTGTTATTGCTCACAGCACTCGTCGTACGCAACGTGATTCCCCACGCTGACGTCACCGTAATGGAAGAGCATTTCAGCCAGAAAACCGACATTTCAGGTACCGCACTCCGAATCGCCAAAAAGCTGAAGATCAATCCGGCCACCAACCTGAAGTCCATCCGTGCAGGCGGCATCATCGGCAAACACGAAGTGCTCTTCGGTCTGCCTAACCAAACGCTTCGAATCACGCATGAAAGCATCAATCGCGGGGCCTTCGGCCGCGGAGCGCTCACGGGGGCCGAATGGCTCATGGACTGTTCAAAGGGGTTCTACACGATGGAACAACTGATCGCCGGACGTTTCCGCGAAGCGCTGTCAGGGCTGAAATAAACGACTCGACGAAGTACGGTTACTCGCGTTCCAATTTCGCGACATAGCCCCCGCACGGCTCAAGCGTCACGATGATTGACTCTGTCCGCAGCGCCGAACGAGTCTGCGATGCCACGCAGACCGTTTGGCCGGCCATATCAGACACCTGCGTAAGCCTCATTCTATCCCACCCGACAAACTGCGGCGAAAAAGACACCATCTTCAGCCCATCGGTTCCGTTTACCATCGCAACATACCAGACATCGCCCTTACGCCGCGCGAAAGCCGCCAACTCGCCGATTCGACTGCCTTCCAGAACCCGCGTCTCGTCCCACGACACCGGCAACGTCTTGATAAGCGGAATCACCGCACCTAATCCCGTCTCATTAAACAAGCGCTGCGGATGATCGGCCATCACCAGCAACGGAGACGATACCAGATACGCCATCGCCAGTTGGTGCGCCCACGTCGTATTACCCGTCCTGGAAAAAGCCAACGGCGTGTAGTCTGCAGGACCCACCACGCAACGCGTGAAAGGCAACGCCGCATTATGAGAAGCGGAAATGTTCTGGTTCTCGCCTCCTGGCACGCAAACACGCCTGCCGACATCAACACCCTTCTCGCGCTGAGCCTTCAGATACCCTTCGGTAATACGATTCAGCTCCAGCCCCCGCACGCCCTCGCGCGTCACCTCATTCGGATACGTACGACTCTCGCCCGTCGGTTTCTGACACCCGTGAAAGTTCACGAGCAGTTTTCTTTTTGCGGCTTCGCGCAAGACACATTCGTCAAAAGCGATCGTCTCAAAAGACTCACTGTTCATAAAATCGATCTTCACACCGGCGGCACCGGCAGCCTGCACCTGATCGAGGAATACGCGCAGTGCGGCATACTCCTTCTCCGGGTTCCACAGTTCTTTCGAGTGTTTCCACACAAACACACGGACGCCATTGGCATGTCCGTAATCGCACACCTCTTTCAGCACATCCCATGCGTTAGTCCATGCCTCCCATCCTTCATCCAGCGTCGTGAACTCAAACGTTAGTTCGGCCGCGCGGTCAATCAGACGCTTCTCCGATGCGACGGACATATAGTCGTCGAGTCCCTGCCACCAACTCCAGACACTTCGCCCGCCGCGCACCCACTCCGCGTCCCCGAAGAGGGCTGGATCCGGCGGCGGTGAAAGATGATTTACGAGATCGTTGTTGACCAGCGCATCAAGCGTCGAAGCCAACATCACCACACGCCACGGCGTCTGCACGGTGCCGCAGACATCAAAACCCTCTGACTCAGTGAAACAGCCCCACAATGCGCCATCTGACCCGGCGCGTAAGCGCAGGCCGCTGTAACGGAAAAGCGCAGCCTCGGTCACCAGCGCATATCCCGCGCCCTGCGGCAACTCGGCGACCAGAGGCATGGGCTGGACAGGCCCCTGCGGCGAGACCTTATACAGCTCCGCCAGAGGCGCGCTGATCCATTCACCCGCGTAGGTCTTCAGCTTCCAATCCGACAGGCGTTCGGCAAACCACACACGGCTCGCCATGGGCAGACGCCAACACGCGGTCTCCGCGTTCACACGCCGCGTTCCTCTGCCCGGCGCCACAATACGCCAAGCGAAACCCTCATTCGCGACCATCACTTGAACGCCGATGGACAACCCGGACTGAGATTGTGCGCAATACAGCGCACGCTGGGCATCCAGACGCGCTTCTGCATGCGCGCCACACACGGGATAGCGCTCATGCGCTTCCCGCACGCGCAGAGCGGTCAACGTTACGACCTTACCGAGATCGCGCCCGTCCAACGTAAGCCCGATCGGCGACGGAGCGATGACCTCCACGCCCCGAAACGTGACGGCGTAAGACAACTGCCCGGATTCGCCGATCGACACCGTCGCCGAAACCAAACCGTCCGGGCTCGTCAAACGGCCATTCTCGGCCGCCCCCGCACACGTCAACGCAAGCGACGCGGCAATCGTCCGACACACAACAAAATTCGGTTTCAATATTTCAGTTCTCCGGTTCGGCCGATTCATTAACACTTTTTCCCAAAAAACATCCCGCTTTTACTTTTACGGGGGCGTCTTCAGAAAAACCACTTTGCGAAACGCAGAATCCCTTGCTTCCACGGTACGCGGTGCGAAACGCCTGACGCGTTTTTAAAGCCGTCAAGATTGGCAACATACCAGCGGTAGTTGCGGATCAGAGCATCTTTATTTGAATGCTTCGGCGCGTAACCCAACACTCGTTCGGCCTTTTCAATGCTCACGAAAGAATCCTCGCACGCGGTCTCGTAGACCCACTTGTACAACGGCGACAGATGCAACATTTCAAGAAAACGCAACGTCCAGATCATCGGCGTTGCGGGAAAACCGCTGATTTTTTTCCCGTGTCCAGCATCATCCAACACCGCCTGATAGTCCTCGCGCATCGTGGTGAACACCTTGGCCCCGATATTGAACGTATCGTTCACCTTGGCCTTATCCAACGTAAGCGTCAGCCAAATCGCCTCGCACAGATCTTCAACATCGAGCAGCTGATAACGATTCCGCCCGTTACCGATCATGGGAAAACCATGTCCCGTGTAGGCCCAATCATAAAAGAGCGCGAATACGCCCAAACGTTCAGGCCCAATAAACGACTTGGGGCGAATGCTAGGCACACAGAGTCCCTGTCGACGAGCTTCCATGCACTGTCCCTCAGCCATGATCTTGGCCCGACCATACGGACCCACGCCGATCAACTTGTCGGTTTCATAAAGCGGATGATGATCAGGAATACCGTAGACGGCCGTAGAGGAAATCATCACGGCACGGTCCACGCCGGCCTCGCGTGCCGCCGTCATAACGTTACGGGAACCGTCCACATCGGTGGTCATGATATCCTTCTCGGAATAAAGCGGCAATGCCGCCGCCGTATGAACCACCCACGTGACACCCTCCATCACCTTCGTCAGAGCCGCCACGTCGCGTATGTCGCCGACCACCGCATGGACCTCGTTCTTCTCCGGATAGTCGAACGGCACCAGATCGATCGATCGAATATCGGTGATCCCCTTGCTCCTTAAATGCCGAATCAGATTAATGCCTAGAAAACCGCTGCCCCCCGTGATCAAGACTCTTTGACTCATGGTCGACTCCTCAAAGACGGGACTGATGAAATATGACGGCATTTCGCATTCGCGCAATCCCACGTTCGCCGTTTTCGGCTCCGCGTTCCCCATCACTCCGACTTTTTCGTGTTATCTTACACGTCTTGCGTCCCAATCTCAAGTGTGGCACACTTTTTCACATGCAACTTTTGAATTCCGAATCGATCAACAATGCGGCTCGCCTGTTACGCGCCGGAGGCGTGGTGATCATTCCCACAGACACGGTCTATGGCATTGCTGCGCATCCGGCATGCCCGACAGCCGTGACACGCATATGCACCATCAAAGGTCGCCCCACCGGAAAACCGATTGCGCTGTTGGCTGCAGACAAAAAAGCCGTGATCAACTTTGGCGCAACGTTTCCACAGGCCGCGCAACGTCTGGCCGATGCCTATTGGCCGGGAGCGCTCACACTCGTTCTGCCCTGCGGTTCCGTCTATGAAGGATTTCGCGTGCCGGACTACGACATGACTTGCCGGTTGCTGCTCGCCTGCGGCGGCACGCTGCGCGTGACCAGCGCCAACCTCAGCGGGGCGATGCCCGCAATCAGTGCGGCGAGCGCCTTGAAGGACGTGGGGTTGGACGCCGACCTCGTCATAGACGGCGGCATCTCTCCGGGCGGCGTTGCAAGCTCCGTGGTCAAAATTGATGCGGACGGCACGCTCACCGTGTTGCGCGAAGGCGCAATCTCGGCAGCGAGTATCCGATATACCTTCGCCAACGGCGAAACGCATGCCCGCGTTCCTTGACAAGACAAGGAACGCCTCTCTTCGAAACGGATACGACTTCGAGTCTCGTATCCTGTGGAAGATTACAGACTTAACAAAAAAACACCATCAACGGACTGAAGGAACGCAACAAACGCCCCCCCATTTTAGCGGCGATCAAAATATCTTTGCCCCCTATGACCGACAAATATGTCGATCAACAGATCGCCGTTGATATCGATATATCGTCTTAACATGTTTATGGGAAACATTTTAAAATATAATCATCGACAGGTTATACCCTTCTAAAAACGCATCACCTCATATTTTGAAAGGAGCGATGAACATGCCGATGAGCGGAATCAACCCGGCGAAACACGCTCGTTAACGGCTTTCACTTCTCCTTTTTTCGGCAACCGTCACGCGATGCGGCAATACGCCAGAAACGCTGACGAACGCAAGTCATTGTGACAACGCAGTTCACAAAGAGACATTATTGTCACTTTATGCACAAACACAACCAAATTAATATATATTACATAAGTATTTGTCATACAGTAAGTTACAACTATATAACAAAAATGGCACGCGTTTTGCGATAGACCAAACGTCTTCGAATCGATAACAAACTGTTTTCGTTGGCGCCGAACCGGTAGAGCTCGACCGGAGAGATGACATGAAAACGATGGCAAGAGGAAACGGCGAACGGTATAATCTAAAGCGTACTGAGCACGATTTGTTCTGTATGAAACGGAAAACACCCAACGCCATCAATGTGGCCGGTTTTTATCGGCCGAAAGGACTGTGAATCATGAAAGTATGGAAAAAGATAGGTTTCTCCGTCTTGGGATTGGCCGCGATTCCTGCCGTTGCACTATGCGCGGACGCAGCACCGACGCCGGCGACGTCGGCGGATATCGCGGGGCTTCAAAACAACCTGAACATCGTTTGGACGCTGGTGGCAGGCGTTCTGGTGTTTTTCATGCAGGCGGGTTTCGCCTTGGTAGAGGCGGGTTTCACTCGGGCTAAAAACGCTGTGAACATTATGATGAAAAACACGCTCGACTTCGTCGCGGGCACGTTGGCGTTTTTCGTCTTGGGATACGCCCTGATGTTCGGTCATTCGGCCGGCGGTGGCCTCTTCGGCACCAGCGGGTTCTTCATGGCGGGACCGACGGGCAGCGATTTCAGCTGGACGTTCATGTTCTTCCAGACCATGTTCGCCGCAACGGCAGCCACGATCGTGTCCGGTGCAATGGCGGAACGCACGAAGTTCTCGGCCTATCTGGTCTATTCCGTACTCGTCAGCTTGCTCATATACCCGATCTTCGGAAAATGGGCGTGGGGCAGTTTGGCCGGCGCAGACTGTGCAGGCTGGTTGGGCAATCTCAAGACCGGAGCATTCTGTGACTTTGCCGGTTCGACGGTCGTTCACTCCATCGGCGGATGGTTAGCTCTTGCCGGCGCGATCTGCTTAGGGCCCCGTATCGGAAAATTCGGTCCTGACGGTAAGCCGCGTGCCTTTCCCGGCCACAACTTGGTTTTAGCGACACTCGGCGTGTTTGTCCTATGGGTGGGCTGGTTTGGATTCAACCCGGGCTCCACAACGATCGGAGACGGATCGATCGGACGCATCGCGATGACCACAAACCTGGCTGCGGCGGCCGGCGGCGCAACGGCACTGGCCACCGTTTGGATGATGTTCGGCAAGCCGGACATCTCCATGACTCTGAACGGCGTGTTGGCTGGACTGGTCGCGATCACCGCACCTTGCGCCACAGTGACGTTGCCGGCAGCGGTTTGCATCGGCGCAGTCGCAGGCGTATTGGTCGTCATGAGCGTATTGTTCTTCGACCGGGTCGCGAAAGTGGATGATCCCGTCGGCGCGATCAGCGTGCACGGAATGAACGGCCTCTGGGGAACCTTATCCTGCGGCCTGTTCAATGCCGAGGCGGTGCTGAAGACGGCGGATACAAGTACCGGCTTGTTCTACGGCGGCGGTTTCAATCAGCTCGTTTCTCAGATCATCGGTGCAGGCGCGGCCTTTATTTGGGCCTTCGGCATCGGCATGATCATGTTCACTGTGATCAAAAAGACCATGGGTCTGCGGGTCAGCAAGGAAGAGGAAATGAAGGGATTGGATATCACTGAGCATGGCACTGAAGCCTACAGCGGTTTCCAGATCTTCACCAATCAGTAACCCTGCTAACATTCCGGCTTCGCGGTCAAAACGCGAACGCCGGAAAGACGTTACGAAAAGATACCTCTCTCAAAAAGGAACATCATCATGAAACTTGTAGTCGCATACATTCAACCGGATAAGCTGAACGACGTAAAACAGGCTCTTTACGATAAGGACATCCGCAAGATGTCGGTCACGAATGTGTTAGGGTGCGGCCAGCAGGCCGGTTACACGGAAACCTATCGTGGCGCGATCCGCGAGGTGAACCTCCTCAAAAAGATCCGAATCGATATCGCGGTCAACGACAACTTCGTCGACACCTGCATTGATGCGATCATCAAAGGCGCCAGGACCGACAAAATCGGTGACGGCAAAATTTTTGTCGTACCCGTCGAGCAGTGTGTCCGTATCCGTACAGGCGAACGCGGTACGGACGCGATCGGCTGATCGCGATATAACCCGAAAGAAACCCCATCATGCGAACCGTGCGCCACCCATATGGTGGCGCGCGGTTCGTTCTTTCGCACATGCGATTTCGCGTCTAAACCAAAGACTTCCGACACGCATCGCACGGATTCCAAAGGTTACTCATGGCGCAACGCTGTCAGCGGATCCAACTGGGCCGCCTTCCACGCCGGATGTGTACCAAAAGTGATCCCCGTGATCACCGATACCGCCAACGCGACAATCAGCGATTCCGACGTCACCGCAGCCTTAAGGCCGACCTCGCCGCCGAGTCTTGAAACGGTTTCGGCGACCGCCGCCGTCGCAATTCCGACACCGACGCCGAGCCCGCCTCCAATCGAGGTCAACAACACTGATTCCGTCAGGAACTGCAACAGGATGTCACGCTTGCGCGCACCCAGCGCGCGACGCACGCCGATCTCGCGCGTCCGCTCAAAGATGTTCGCCAGCATGATATTCATGATACCGATACCACCTACCAACAGAGAGATCGCGGCGATCGAAGTCATAACGATCATGAAAATACGCTGGGTCTTACGCGCGCTCTGCAACAGCTCATACGGCACCTGCACATCGTAATCCACCTGGGTATGAACCGACTTCAGGTAGCTGCGCAGACGTCCTGACGTTCCCGGAATCGCCGAAATGTCTTTTGCCGCCAGATAGAGAAAATCATAATCGACTTTCTCCGCCATGCCGCGCCCCATGCGGAGGGTTATTCCACCCCACAGGGAGGCGGCCGTATTGAGCGGCATGCAAACGATGTTGTTCAAGTCGAACTGGCCGCCCAGTCGACCTTTCCCAGGACTCTCCATCAGCCCGATTACGCGGAAAGAAACATTGCCGATCACCACCGTTTTGCCAATCGGATCCAAAGGGCCGAACAGACGGCGGGCCGCTTTAACTCCCGCCACGCAGACCGGATCAAGAATATCCCCATCCGTCGATTTTAAGAACCGGCTGCGACGATCAACCAGTTGGCAACGTGTCACCTCAAGAAAATCAGGGGTGGTCGCCACGGCCTCGATGTCGGTACTCTGCTGACCCTCATAAATCTCACGGCGGACATCCATCACCGGCACGAGCAACCGCACATTCTCAAAAACCGTTTGAATATGATCCAAGTCGCGTTGAGTAATGCCATAACGCTGAGTAAACGAACGCGAGGACTGGGGCGTGTTTCCCTCGGCCGGCTTGACTGACCGGAGAATGATATTGTCAACGCCCTGCGATTCAATCTGACGCAACGCCTCTCTCCGTCCGCCCTCGCCGATCGCCAACATCGCCACCACTGCCGCGATGCCCAACACGATGCCCAAAGTGGCCAGAAGTGAACGCACCAGATGTCGCGTCAGACTCGCGTAAACGGTGATCCCCAGTTCAATGACGTTCATTTTTCCGTAGCACTCCCGTCATGAATAAAGAGCGTCTGAGTGGCATATTTCCGATAGGCTGGATTGTGCGTCACCATAATAATGGTTTTACCCGCACGGTGAAGCTCTTGAAAAATTTCCAAAACCTCCAGCCCCGTTTTTTCGTCCAAGTTGCCTGTCGGCTCATCCGCAAGAATCATCGGAGGATCATTCGCCAACGCCCGTGCGATCGCCACACGTTGACACTGTCCGCCGGAAAGTTGCGAGGGCCGCGAACCGTAACGTCCTTCCAACCCGAACCTGTCCAGCAGTTCTTTTGCTCGTTTACGCATTTGCGATCTATGCAAGCGCGCATACTGCATGGGCACACAGACATTTTCAAGAATGGTTAGATGCGACAACAGGTTAAAGGATTGGAACACCATGCCAATCGTACGGCACCGCACGGCCGACGTCGCATCATCATTCAAACCCGAAACGGATCGTCCCTCCAAGCGGTAGACGCCGGAGGTCGGCCGCATCAGCAAACCAAACAGGTTCAGCAGCGTCGACTTGCCGGAGCCGGAGGGTCCCATCACAGTCAAGAACGCGCCCCGCATGACGGTAAGATCGGTCGGACGCAGCGCATAGATCTGGGCACCGCCCGCCTCATATGTCTTTGAAAGCCCGCATAGCTCAATCAGCGGGTCTCTTCGTTGTACCGGCATGTTATTGACGGGACACATCGGATCACAAGGGCTCCACCAGACGCTCGGACAGCATCAACAAATCCTCTTTCCCCAAGACGAACAACACATCCAATCCGCGCACCATGGCATACCTCTTGCCGAACCCAGCATCTTTCCCGACAAGCAGCGTTTTGCGCATCGCGTCCTCGGCTTCCACATCAACAATCAGCTCCAGCCACGGCTTGCGGAAACCATAAGCGTCCGCCTCGTCGGATAAAGGCCCAAGACGCTCGATCCGATCGGCCTTAAGCCCCGCTAATCGCGCCACCAACGCATCTAGGCGTGAAACCACAATTCGCCCTGTCACGGCTTCTCCCAAGTGCCAGAGCGGGTCGCTTTTGCCGCGTTCAACAGTCTCGGCAACACCATCAGTCCGTTTAAATGTGATTCTTCTCAAGCTGTCGGACGGCAGAGCAAGCATGGTTTTGTCACGCAATCCCAACAACCCGATCATGCTGATCAGCGCCGACGGCATATTGCTGCTTGCCACGCGGAACGCCGTTGGCGAATTGGTGAATGTCACTCGCAGAAAATTTCCATCGATATCATCCGGCGTGATCGTAAAGCGCCACGAGGCCTGATCGGAGAAAAGCTCAACATGGCTGATCGGCAAACTTTTTTCATTGCTGATCTTCCTAAGTTCCCCCGCACTATCATCATCGATCGACTCCGCATTCAGTTTCAACAACCGTTCAACCGTGTCTCTCGCCGTCACCTGATCAGCCAGATCCGCAACCGGCGTTTCCAAACGCCAGACAGAATTCTTCTGCGTCAGCACGAAAAGCGAATCACCAAAATAGACTTGGAAGCGTCGCACTTTGGCCGGTGATTCAAAGAATAAACGAGTATCGCGAAGTTCACCGGGCGAGAGCCGGAAAGATGTCACCACGTTATTCGAAACCGCACCGATCGCATTGCCGCCCTGCAGCAAGGCGTAGGTCATCTCGGAGGACAAGCCGAGCGGATGGCCGAACGCGATCTTCGCCGGCAAAGCAGCGCCGTTCTCCTGTATCTGGATTTGAACCCCGGTATCAGATCCCAAACCGTACAAGCCCAGCCGTGTCTTAAAAGCAGATTCCGTTTCCGCAACGTCCATCACGTTTGAAACCGTAGGCCAAATAAAATGTGAAACTCTTGCCTCATACAAAACATCAAGCAGCGATTCGACCTTCGCATCGGAAGCAGGCTCCGGCACCGGTTGGACGAAGCACCAAGTCCCAGACTCCTTTGAAAGCTTAATATAAGGCCGCCCCGGCGTCCGAACCTCCACCGTTCTGATCAGCGCCCGATCGCAATGGATCAACTTTCGAGATCGGAGATCATCCGCCGTCATGGGTATTGCCTTATACAGCGAAACCGGCACGACAAGGATCTGTTCCGCCTGGTTCATCCGCATGTAAATCTCAGTACCGACAGGGGCGATCGATCCAAAAAGAAACTCATCTCTTTGCCGCGGCCCATCCAACACCACATGCGCTTGTGAGGACGCAAGACCGAATTCCTTCAGCGACAACTCGCGTTTGCGCATTTCCAAGAAAGCGAGTGAGTCCTTAACGCGCGTCGATTCAAACACGTCCAGCAGACGTGCAACAGCACCCTGATCGACCTGAGCCGCAAAGGGTGACACCATCATCCACCGCCCGTTTTGCAACTGAAGCCCAATACGGGCATCCCCGCGGTCGACCGTAACGCGGTCGACACTGTCTAAGGGATGTTCCAGCAGGACCGTCTTAACCTTGTTATCGGCCGGGAGGAACCACGTTCCCCGCCGCAAACCCCACAGAAGCAAGGCACAGAGAGCAATGCCCAGCAATAGCATCAATATGATCCGACGATTTGCCATATCCCCTTCTTACCGTCGCACACGCAGCGACACCAGACAGAACAATAGAAACACAAAGGCCGGCACAATCACCACCGACCAGACCGTGAAGATGATCCACTGGCGACGCTCAAAACCCGTCACCAACGTCGCATCGCCACCCAGCGAAGGGGCGGTTCCCGTATCTATGCCAGCCAGCCAAGCGACCACGTTCATGAACAAGTCGCGATTCGCGTTCGCACGCGAGGCCAGCGTCCCGTTCATCACAAAATCGGTTTCCCCGATCACACACACGCGCGTCGGCTTAAACGCCACATCTTTTGCGACATTACCGCCACGTTCCGCCACAGCCGCCACCGCCACGGGGCCGCGCAATTCGTTCTGAACATCGAACGTGCGTGGAAACACGTCAGGATCCGCCTCTCCCCACCCCGCACCATCCGTCCGAGCCAGCAAGGTCACTTTCGGACGGTCAGCGCCCGCCGCGACAGCCGGATCAAAAGCAGCTTCAAGGCACGAAGCATAACCGAAGACCAACGACGCATTGTTGAGATTGCGCGTAATGACATGATCTGCGAACGAGGTCACCACCACCTCATTGCCGGAAAGAGTGCGTGCGCTCACGGCAATAAACGGCGTCACACGAATACCCCATTTTATCAGAATATCTTCGACGCCTGTCGTGACGTGCGGCGCGATCAGATAAAGCAGCCGCCCGCCGCGCTGGAGAAACGCTTCCAAAACCCGCAGCTCTTCGGCCTTCAGCGCATATCGCGCACCGGCCATCACAAGCACATGGCAATCGTCCGGGATTTGTCCCAGCCCAGGCAGAGCAAGCGCCTTAATCTCAAACCCGTCGCGCGTCAACTCACGCGCAATATCCGAAAAACCACGCAGTTCATCGTAGTCGTCGAACCGAACCTCTCCATGGCCCTGCACCCAATAGATGACAGAGCGCTCGTACGGCAACGCCAAACGCGAAATCGCGGCCGCGCACACGCTTTCGCCGCGGAAAACCCCGAGATCTTTCGTATCCCGTAAACGGACACTCTCCCCGGTCCGCAATAACGACTGTCGGGCGATCATCTCATCCAGAGAAACAACAATCCGCCGACGCTGACGTTCGAACAGCAACGCGTTTTCAGGCACACCCTGCGCCACAAGCTGCCCCGCCCGTACCAGATCCCATCGCGGGTCCACATAATTGATCACTATATCCGCGCCGGCGACGCTGCGTGACGCCAGTCGCAGGCCCCGCAACAATCGCGACAAGGGTCGAAACATCGGATGACGACGGTCCATAAAGCATGAAATACGGATCGAGCCTTGCGTGTCGGCCAACACGTCCCGCGTGCGTTCGGAGACCTGCATGACCTTGCCGACCGGCACTTCCCACACGAGATTGAGACGGTAAGCCAACGTGATCACAAGGAAAGTCAAAACAATCCCTAGCCCAATGGACACCAGGGACGAAACCAATAGAAGGCGCCGTCCTGTCGGGCGCGCATCATTACGATTTGTCTGTATCTCACTCACATCATCAACCCCGTACCCGCAAACAGGCCAACAATTTTGAACAACCAAACAGAAAGAAAAGCGTTGTCGCCACGTACAACGCAATCACCGAGGTCGAAAACAACCCCGTCGAGAAATCATACACATGAACCAGAAGCGGCATCCAAGCCACTTCGGAACGGACGCCGGGCATCCACGCCAAGATCACCCCATACACCACCATCGGAACACCGCTGCACAGCACCAACGAGCTGACTGCAGCGGCAGCCTGATTCCTGAAAAAGACCGAAATCATCGTTCCCGCCGCGCACCACGTCGACGACTGCAAAAACAGAATGAGGAACGTGGATGCGAAGGCAACCGACCGCGCCATACCCCGCATCGGCGTCGAAAGAGAAGGAAGAACCAGCATCGGAACAATCAGAGACAGAGTCAGCGACACCGCAATCACCGTCACCGCAGACAAAAACTTGCCGATCACCAATTCCCGTTCGCGGATCGGTGAAGACATTAACAGATCGATCATTCCCGATGACCGCTCTTCCGCAAAAAGACGCATGGTCAGAACCGCGCTCAGGATCGGCAGCCAAGGCGCAATCGAAAGTCCCCAGATGCTTTGGATCTGCAACGCGCTTCCCTCGTTGCGCCGCAGCAACATGACAAACATCCAACCGCATACCGCCAGAAAGGCGGTCACAGGCACACCGCATGAAAACGCACCGCGAAACGCCCTCACCTCGCGCAGCCATGTAACTTGAATGGCCGTCATGGGTTAACCTCCCCGTCTCCGTTAGAAACGATCTGCAACTCCAGCATGCGCTTCAGTTCGTCACGGGTGTAGTCACACGTTCTATACATCGCAACCACATGTCCCCTCTTGAGCACCAAAAAACGAGTACACCAATCGATCATTTCATGAATCTCATGTCCAGACACGACAACGGACGCCCGCGAAGACGCCGCCGACATCACCGCTGCCGCTTTTTTGCGCTGTCCGACATCCAGTCCCGCCAACAGATCATCCAGCAACAGCAACTTCGGGTGCGCAATCAAAGCGTCGGCAAGCCCCACCCGTTTGCGATAACCGTTTGACAACAGGCGCAAGCGCGTTTTGCTGACCGCGCCAAGGTCGCACATCTCCATCGCTTCGCTCACCCTGCGGCGCACGCGCATGGCGCGCTCTCCCTTAAGACGCACCCGATATGTCAGATACGACTCCACCGTCATCTCGCTGTAGAGCGGACAATGCTCCGACAGGTATCCAAGATTCCGGCGATACTTGACCGGACGGACCAGAGGATCAATCATGTCAAGTCTCACCGAGCCGACATCCTGCATCAGAAGACACGCCAAGATCTTCATGAGGGTGGTTTTACCCGCACCGTTTGGCCCCATCAGGGCGACGATCTCACCCGGTGCCACATCAAAAGTGACACCGTCAAGCACCTTGTGATAGCCATACGAAAAACTGATATGGTCAACTTCCAACATGGCTTAAGATCCGTTCTGTGTCCACCTGTCGTTCACAAAAAGGGGCAAGCGCTTTCTCCAGCAGCGCGAGACGCTGACTCAACACGGCCACGTCACGCGCCTCCACAATCAATCTCAGATAAGGCTCCGTGTTCGACTTCCGGACATTCACCCACCCGTCGGCATAATCCAAAC
>CAZTDL010000009.1:0-22310 GCA_964612775.1 uncultured Lentisphaeraceae bacterium | reverse complement strand
ACGGAACCTGACGGCCCCGTCGATAACCATACCCTGCGACTCGATATTGCCGGGAGACGTAAAGTCTTTCCAGTCGGAAACGTCCAGATCCGGCTTAGCCCACGAGAGGCATTCGGGCTTCACGCCCGTGTCCGCATAGGAATAGTGGTCATACGTACTGTTCTTAAAATCGAGATAGGTTTTCCAGCTTGTATAGTTCTCCGGTGCCAGATCGGCGAGTTGCGGCAGCCTCTTGTCGGCGGTCAGCACCTCGGCCGGAGTCCACGCCTGACACGAGCTCGCGCCGACCGAGCTGTTGATGATACCCGTGGCGATTTTATATTTCTGGTGCAACTCTCGTGCGAAAAAAAGGCGGCGGCGGAAAAGGGACCGACGCTTTGAGGCGTGCAAATCACCCATTTCCCGGCCCCCTCTTCTTTCGGCGCCGAACACAAATCGCGTTCGACCATGAAAAAACGGATATTCGGATAGTTCGCCGCCGCCATCTCTTTGGCGGCGTTCTCCGCCTGCCTGACCGACATTTCCATGTTGGACTGTCCCGAGGCCAACCAAACATCGCCGACCAGAACGTTCTTGATCGTGACGACGTTTTTTCCTCTCACCCGCAATTCCGTCGCAACGGCAGATGGCGGCAACGGATCAAGCATGATTTGCCACTTCCCTGCGCGGTCCGCCGTAACCGTCTTGCGTTGTCCGGCGAACTCGACCGTGATCTGTTCAGACGGTTCCGCCGAACCGCGAACCGGTACGGACACGCCTTTTTGTAAAACCATATTATCCGAAAAGAGGGCAGGCATGTGCACATCCGCCCAGAGCCCGCTTCCCGAAACGACAACCAAAAACGCACTCAGCATGTTTCTTGAAAAGTAAAAAACACCTGCCCCTTGGCTTTCTTTATTCACAAGCTCCCCCTTTTTAGTTGAATCTACGCTCCCCTTACGATCTTATTCACGCGTAGGACCCAGTCAGTAATGATTGATTATGTAGGAGAAGGGAAGCACAGTCAATCTGTTACGTTTGTCGCGTGGGGCGGTTGACAGATAACGTTCATTTTGAGAGCATGTTGCTTGGTTCTTGTATCTGGTTCGGTATTTTGATCGGGCAGCTACAGGTTTATAATTAAAGGAGTATTCTACCATGTTGACTCGTTTCCGTGGTGGTGGTGTGTTCGGCTTATGTTTAGCGTGTGTCCTGCAATCCCAAGCGGCGGAAGACGCACCTTCCGTGGTTTCCGGTACACCGGGCATCTGGTGGATCGCGCCGATCGGTGCGGTGCTGGCTTTGGTCATGGCTTATGTCTTTTATAAAATGATGATGAAAGCCAGTCCGGGCAATGCCCGCATGGTCGAAATCGCGGGATACGTTCGCGAAGGCGCGATGGCGTATCTCCGTCAGCAGTACACCCGCGTGGGCCTCGTCTTTGCGATTTTGGCGATTATCTTCGCCGTGCTGGCCGTGATGGGCGTTCAGAATCACTTCGTGCCGGTAGCCTTTCTCACAGGCGGTTTCTTCTCCGGGCTTTGCGGGTATTTGGGCATGAACACCGCCACGAGGGCCTCGTCGCGCACGGCGCAGGGTGCCAGCGAAAGTCTGAACCGCGGCCTTCAGGTGGCCTTCCGCTCCGGTGCCGTTATGGGCTTGGTCGTCGTCGGGTTCGGCCTGCTGGACATTTCCATCTGGTACTGGATTCTCGACCAGCTCGTATATACCGCCGGCCATATGCAGACCGGCTTCGGCAACATCTGCGGTGACATTTGGCTGGTGCATCCCGGCATGGATCCTTCCGCCAAATTGATTGAAATCACCACCACCATGCTGACCTTCGGCATGGGCGCATCCACGCAGGCCTTGTTCGCGCGTGTCGGCGGCGGCATCTACACGAAAGCCGCAGACGTCGGCGCCGATTTGGTCGGCAAAGTCGAGTCCGGCATTCCCGAAGACGATCCCCGCAATCCCGCGACCATCGCGGACAATGTCGGCGACAACGTCGGCGACGTGGCGGGCATGGGCGCGGACCTCTACGAGTCGTATTGCGGCGCCATTCTTTCGACCGCGGCCCTCGGAGCCTGCCTGCCGATCGTGGCGGGCACCTTCTGCGGCATCAACGCGGTCATCGCCCCGATGATCATTTCCGGTATCGGCATTGTCCTTTCCGTGGCCGGCATGTTCGCCGTGCGCTGCAACGATGACAAAGCCAGCATGATGACCTTGCTCAAGGCATTGCGCCTCGGCACGTGGGGCAGTTCCGCTCTGATCATTGTCGTTGCGGCTGTGCTCGCCGCCATCAACCTGATCACATGGGGCATCTTCGGCGCTGTGATCGCCGGCCTGTTGGCGGGCGTCACCATCGGCTATTCCACCGAGTACTATACCTCGGACGAATACGGGCCGACCAAAGGCATCGCCAAACAGGCCACCATGGGTGCGGCCACGGTCATCATCGACGGCTTGGCTGTCGGCATGATGTCCGCTCTGGTTCCCGTGCTCACCACGGTCCTGGCGATTCTTTCCGCGTTCGGGTTGGCAGGCGGTTTTCACAACACAATGGCCGGCCTCTACGGTATCGCCTTCGCCGCCGTCGGCATGTTGGCCACGCTCGGCATCACGCTGGCGACCGACGCCTACGGCCCGATCGCCGATAACGCGGGCGGAAACGCCGAGATGTCTGAGTTGCCGCCGCATGTCCGCGAACGCACCGACAATCTTGACATGTTGGGCAACACCACCGCCGCCACCGGCAAAGGCTTTGCCATCGCGTCCGCCGCGCTGACCGCCATGGCGTTGCTCGCCGCCGAGATTCAGGAAGTGGACGTCTGGACGCGTAAGCTCGCGGCGAAAGGTCAGGTCGTTTTCGATCTCGACGCCTATGCCGCCGCCACGGATAAACTGCGCTTTTTCATCAGTCACCTTGATCTCAATATTCTGAATCCGTTCATGCTCTGCGGATTGTTCATCGGCGCGATGATGGCCTTCGTCTTCTGCGCCATGACCATGAAAGCCGTGGGACGCGCCGCTGGCGCGATGGTCGAAGAAGTCCGCCGCCAATTCAAAGATAAGCCCGGCATTATGAAGGGTACCGACAAGCCCGATTACGCACGCTGTGTGGAAATCTCAACCAAGGGTGCCCAGCGCGAAATGCTCCTGCCTGCGCTACTGGCGATCTTCGTGCCCGTGTCCACCGGCCTCGTCCTCGGCATCGCCGGTATCATGGGCCTGCTCGCGGGTGCCCTCACGGCCGGTTTCTCGCTGGCCTGCATGCTGAACAACGCGGGCGGCGCGTGGGACAACGCCAAGAAGCATATTGAGAAGGGCAACTTCGGCGGCAAGAAACTGGCCGACGGCAGCAAGAACCCCGTTCACGGTGCGGCGGTGATCGGCGATACGGTGGGCGATCCATGCAAAGACACCTGCGGCCCCTCAATGAACATCCTGATCAAATTGATGAGCATGGTGTCTATCGTGTTCACACCCGTGATCATTAAGTTCTCGCCCATGATCCAGCATTGGCTTGGCATGATCACCAAGTAACGATTCTCCGACAAACGGGGACGTCTGCTTGCAGGCGTCCCTTTTTTATCCTCTCAGAGGACCGGCCCGCGAAGGAAGGGGAGGAACAGACCTATGAAAAAATCAGCCTCTTTCGCCCCATCCCCTCCGGACGCACGCAAGGCCTTCATCCCATTGTTTCTGCTGGCGACTTTTGGCATCACTTCTCTCGTTTTATCTCAAGATTTTCAGCTCGCCCCCTTGAATCCCGATTTCATCGCTTACACAAATGCGATCACGTCTAAGACCCTTCTAGCCCCTTCGGCGACCGAGGGCAGGTTCGGTTACCGGCCCAGTCCTGTCGACCTTTCCCATTTGAAACAATCGGCGATCAGCGCGTTAGGTCTCAAGGCGAAATCTTTTGCATCCGCGTACGACTTGCGGACGCTCGGCCGAGTGACCTCCGTTAAAAACCAAGGCGTCAACGGGACTTGCTGGGCGCATGCTGCCTGCGCCTCATTGGAATCCTGTCTGTTGCCCGGGGAAACATACGACTTCTCAGAAAACAATTTGGTGAATCTCCACGGTTTCGACTGGGGCTTCGACGGCGGCGGCAATTCGCTCATGGCAACCGCATATCTCGTCCGCTGGAGCGGCCCGGTGAATGAAGCCGATGATCCCTATCCCAATCCGGGCGGAAGTTCAAGCAATGCCGCCGTCAAACATGTGCAACAGGTCTTGCTGTTTCCCCCAAAGACAGCCGCGACCGATAACGCCGTGATCAAACAGGCGGTGATGGATTACGGCGGTGTTTTTGTCAATTATTTTCACGATGACACCTTCTATAATTCCACCTATCGCAGCTACTACTGTAGTGGTGCTTACGAAGCAAATCATGCGGTCATGATTGTGGGGTGGAACGATGACTTCCCCTGTTCAAACTTTAATAGTACCCCGGCAGGCAACGGTGCCTATATTGTCAAGAACAGCTGGGGAACAGAGTGGGGAGAGAGCGGATACTTCTACGTTTCCTACTTTGACACTGTTTTCGCGTGGAAAGAATTAGCCGTCTTTAATAACGCGGAGCCGACAAACACCTACAAGACCGTTTATCAGTACGATCCCCTCGGATGGATCGGCAGTTTGGGATACGGGACAACGAATGCGTGGGGCGCAAATATTTTTGTGTCAAACGCATCGGAGCGCCTCGGCGCGGTTGGCTTCTATGCGCCGACATTGAACACCTCATATACGCTTTACGTCTATACCGGTGTAACGAACAACAAGCCTTGTTCTGGAACGCTGGCGGCAACGAAAAGCGGACTCAGCCTTTTTGCAGGCTATATGACGATCCCTTTAGACACCACTGTTGCCTTAACTTCTAATAAGAATTTCTCGATTGTTCTCAGCCTTACGACGCCGGACGATACAACCCCGCTAGCATGTGAGTGTTCCATATATGGGTACAGCACAGCGGTAGCTTGGGATGGACAGAGTTTCATGAGTGCGGATGGAAACAGTTGGAATACGCTGCATATTAATTCCTATGATGCGAATTTCTGCGCGAAGGCATATGTGCCGACCGACCAGACGTTGCCGACGGTCACGATCAATCAGGCGGTTTCGCAGTCCGATCCAACGGTCGACGCAACCATCCATTTCACGGTGACCTTCAGCGAGGCCGTCACCCGCTTCACCTCCGACGACGTGACGCTTTCAGGCACAGCGGCAGGAGCCAAGACCGTCACGGTCTCCGGCAGCGGTGCCACGTATAACGTCGCCGTCACGGGAATGACAGGCGACGGCACAGTGATCGCGACCATCGCCGCGAACACCGTCACCGATGGGGTCGGCAATCCGAATAGTGCCGCGTCAACCTCAACCGACAACGTCGTGACGTATCTCCGTTCGACATCGCAGGGGACGCCCTACGTGTGGCTCAGCCAATACGGCCTCGTCAGTGGCGATGCGTATGAGGCTGCGGCCGCCGCCGATACCGACAGCGACGGCCAAGCGGCGTGGAAAGAATATGTCGCAGGCACGGTGCCGACCAACCCGGCGTCGGTTTTCCGGACCACACTGATTCAAGCGGACGGACAAACGTCGATTCACTGGACGCCCGACCTCACGGACGCCGTCCCCGCACGCGTGTATTCCGTCTTGGGAACACCGAGTCTGCTGTCGGATTTTCTGCCTTTATCAAACAATATTCCGGCGGGCACACCGATCTCGTTGCCGTCCTTCACGACGAACCGCTTCTTCCGGATCGGCGTCGACGTTCAGTAACGCCACGCGTAGCCCTAAATGCAAAAGGCCGTTCCTGTAAAAAGACGGCCTTTTTCTTTTTGCCAGCCTTCACCTCTATCGTGACGGCGGCTTCTCTTCCACGGAAAACCGATACGCGGTGGTGCTTTTGAAGATTTCGCCGGGACGCAAAATCGTTGAGGGAAAATTCGGGTGGTTGACCGAATCCGGATAATGCTGGGTTTCAAAACAGACCGTGTTATGTTTGAGGTCGGCGACATTGACGACAGGCTGCCCGTTTTCAAAGTACCTTTTTCCGGTATAAATCTGCAAACCCGGCTCGCTGGTGAACACGCGCATAACGCGCCCGCTTGTTGGCTCGTACGCCCAACCCGCCAAGGCAAACGTTTTGTTCTCTTTACGCAGCACAAAATTGTGGTCATAGCCCTTCGTTGCCACAAGTTCCCCGATCCGCGCACCGATCGCGGTCGGCACCGTGAAATCCACGGGCGTTCCTTTGACCGGCGCGATCTTGCCGGTAGGAATCATCTGATCATCCGCCGGCGTATACTGATCGGCGGCAATCCACAGCACATGCCCGTATACGTCGCCTGTTCCGGCCAAGTTGAAGTAGGCGCGGTTCGTCAGATTGACCGGCGTGGCTTTATCCGTCGAGGCCGTGTATTCGAGCGTGAACGCGTTGTCATCCGTGAGGGTGTAGACCACCGCCACATCGAGATTGCCGGGATAGCCTTCTTCGCCGTCGCGGCTGCGGTAGCGGAACCGCACGGATGACTCGTGTGCGCCCGCCGGCAATGCCTCGCCTTGCCAAACCACCGCATCGAAACCCTTCTTGCCGCCGTGAATATGGTGAACGCCGCGGTTTGCGGTCACCGAATAGACGGCGCCATCGAGCGTGAAGCGCGAATTGGCGATCCGGTTCGCCACGCGCCCCTTGACGGACGCGCCAGCGTTATAGCCGTTGAGATACGCCTGCAGGGTATCGGCACCCATGACCACATTCACGAATTTCCCGTCACGGCCTGGAACTGTCAATTCGGTGATCGTCGCGCCCCGGCTCATGATTTTGGCCGTCATCCCCTTGGCGTTGCGAAGCGTGAACAGCTTGACCGCTTCGCCGTCCGGCGTGCGTCCGAATTCCCGCTCTTCAATCCGGACAAGCGCGTCTTGCTTCGTCACCGTGCAGCCGCCCAACACAAAACTGACCATGAAAGCCATCAGGCCGGCGATCATGATTTTCGGCAGAACGCGGCGGACAGATTGCATATGCTTTGCTCCCTATAATACGGAAAACACCCGCCTCCCGTAGGATTCCCCACGGGCAGCAAAAACGCAGGCCGAGAAACCGTTTGCCTGTAGCCTACAGGCGTATGGATAACAGACACCCCCACGCCGTAAAGCGCCTCGTGCGTGCGAAGGCGGGCCACTCCGACCGGCGAGAAGCAAGCATACCGTATTTCGGCCGGTGTGCAACCTGATTCCGGACCCCATGAAACCCGTGTCGACGCGCGAAAACGACAGAGGCACCCGCACTTTTTTTCGGAACAAGCCACGTCTTCTCGCTGGTCTTCGGAAATGCGGCGCACGCGCTGTCGGTCCACGGGGCCGAGTTTCCAGTGCGTACGGATCCGGTCATGGCCAAGGTGCGGTACCGGTGCCGTAAGACGGCCGTCACGTGTCATATGCGGTTACGCATCGGCACACACCCGCCGACCTTCGACGTGGTCGGAGAGGGCTGGGATACCTGAAGAATCTCCCTCACGATGGAGAGTATGCCCGCATGACCCGCCTTCACGAATTTACAGACAAATCAGTTGCACTGCCGGCCTGGCCGTCGCCGTCAACGTCCGTCGCGGTGACCGACACGTTGCCCAGTTCATCGTAAACATAGAGCGTGTCCGGCGAACCGGTGCGGGACATGCGGATCACTCGGTCCGACGCGCCGTCATAAAAATTGGAGGTGACGTTCAGCGGCACGGCCACGCTGACCTCGCGGCCGAGGAAATCGTACGCCGTGACCGTCGCCACATAGACGGGATAGTCGGAGGACTCCCTCGTCACGGTCTCGACGCGGCAACCGGATTCATCGTACGCCGTCGAAAGCGTCTCGCGCGTCCACTTGCCGTCCCAAAACATTTCCGTGACCGTCGCGCCGCCCCAGTATCGCGTGGTCCGGTTGGTGACGCCCGCAGAGGCGGTCTCGCTGATTTCGGCGTTGCCTTCGTAGTAGGTGCGGGTGACGGTCTGCACGCCGAGGGTGTCGGTCGTGACGCGATAGCCGTCGGTCCCGTACGGGTAGACCACGCCGTCGCCGCCGGTGTAATTCACGATCCTGTTGCCGAATGCGTCGGTCGCTGTCACCGTATAACCGGTCACGCTGACAGCCGTCAGTTCGTCGTATGCGGTCTGGTTAATCACGGCGTTTTCGAAAGTGCTTTGTCCGTTTGTCGCGATACGTCCCCTGCACCGTTTCTGCTCCTCCGCCCAGGACCTCCACACGCTTTTGGACCCGGCGGTGCCTGTGGTCGTAGCTGTTGACAACCCTGACAGACCCGTTGGCGGCCTCCCGGCGGGTTCGGAACGGACCAGTCGGTTTTCCGCGTCCCACGTGTTGGACGAGCAATTAGACGCCGTAGCCATTCATCTTGTCCTCAAGTGAATCTGATTCCCACATGTCAATCGGGTGTTCCTCTTCCAACAACACCGTCCCCAATATAGTCCGTGTCGATCCACTGATCGGAATCCTGATTCCCAAGTGCTTCCTGCACTTTACTCAACGGCACTAAACATACCTTCAAGATTCTTGAGCGATCGAAATGAAGAAACCCAAATGGTGGTACCCAAGCGAAATGAGGATATTTTTCATCACCGATATAAACGTGTTTTGATCGCATAGAATGAACCATCAAAGGCCATTTGTTCCATATGGTAAGCTGCCCTTTTTGAATTCTCTCGGCTTCTCGATCAAACATCTTAATTACATAATCCACTTGGCCGTACTCCATTTTTTCAAAGAAGATGTATCCCAATTCATTATTTGAGTCGATGAACGCCAGTGCGTGTCCAACTGGTAAACAAACACTTGTGGAATCGAGATACTTGAATTTTCGGATTGATTCCTTGACACCCTTGACCTGCACATGATACCAACGGGACACTTTTGGATAAGTGACCACGCATGTCGTGCACACTGCAAAGATGAAAACACCACTAATTAATTTTAAACGTTTTAAATTCAATGTCCAGCCTCCCAGAAATAATGCATTCGTTGTTTTCGGATATATGCGTCATATGCCTTATAAACCCCATCTATTACTTGCTCGCTGTACTTGTTACAGGCCTCGTAAGACGCAAATTCCTGCGATTCTTGATGCTCTAATATCGTAACAGTGGCATCAAAAAACACACGCCACCAATAGACGTGTTTTTCTTCATGGCCGAGGATGAAGGCATATTTCTGGTTGATCGTCCATGTGCCCCAATTATCAAGTGATTCTCCCGGATACTCATTAGGGGTTTCTTTCCAACCTTCCGTGTCGGCTTTCGACAGCATCCTTAACGTATAATGGAATTGTAGGTCATATTTGACATTTTTACACTTACATTCATGGATTAGTATGAGGCCTGGTTCAACAGAACCAAATGTTCCAGCGAAAATCATTTCTCCTTCGGCAAGTTTCTTGAATTCCTTTTTAAGCTTTCCAAGATAATCTATGTGTTTTACCGCATCGTTGCCTGAGAAACCATACAAATTCAACCCTCCGAGCTCCCCGATCAGGTCTTTGCTCAACCACCGCCCCAACTCCGGCGAATAGAACCTGTAGCCGTAATAGTACGAGCGGGTCTCGTCATCCCAGTACTTCGTCGAGAAGCGGAACTTGAAAGTGTGGGCGAGATCGCCCCACATGGCGACGGTGTTCCCGAACGCGTCGTACCCGAAGTGACCGCGCACGGCGCCGTATGCATCGACGTAGTCAGTGACGTTGCCGTTCGCGTCGTAACAGGGGAAGAACGTGCCGTCTGAACGGATGACCGCGAGAAGTCCTCCCACGCCGCCCGCGCCCTGAAGCGTGCCCGACAGGTCGGGCCCCCAAAGGTACCGGGTCACGTTCGTGGCGCCGGTCTGCGAATCGACAAACACCTCAGCGGTCAGGTTCCGCCCGTCGTAGGCGAACAGGCACGTTCCCGCAGCGGTCGCCTTGCGGACGCGGCGGTGGCGATGGTCATAGGCGTTGGACACGGCGGGGACGCCGTTGGACGCCGCGCCCGTCATGCGGTTCTCCGCGTCCCATGCGTATGACCACACGCCGTTCGTGAGCATGTTGCCGTCGTAACACGGGAAAAACGTGCCGTCGGGACGGATGACCGCGAGAAGCCCGCCGACGCCGCCCGCGCCCTGAAGCGTGCCGGACACGTCCGGACCCCAGACGTAGTAAGTGACGCTGGAATTCTGCGTCGCGTTTTCAACGTCGACGGTCGCGACGATGTTCCAGCCGTCCCAGACGAAATGGCGCGTCACCGTTTCTGTCGTTTCGCGGACACAGCGGTTAACGTGGGCGTACACGTAAAATGCGTCATCACGCATCACTTACCTATCTTTGTTGCTTGGCGGATTTCATTTGTCACCGTACCCGTAGAAGATATAAACCTTGTCCGTGTCATCCCGGCCTCAGTCCATGTTTCTGATGAGATCTTTTTTGTGTCATGAAATTGATATCGCGCTTCCCAAACCGTATTAGATCCCGCTATAAGCCGAAGACGTTCAATCAATCCCCTGCCATCAAAGGTTGCCTCGATATATCTACCCTCTTGTCCCTTCAATACAAGATCCTTTGGGATTTCATCAAAGACGCTAATAGGGTCTGTCCTTATTTCAAACCTTCGAAAAAATGCGACCTCGTTTTTCCTTGGCTTGCCCTCACGATTGTTTTGCGAACACGCGCCTAATAAAAGGCAACACATAAACGCTGTCAATGTTTTCCAGACATGCATGTTATTCGTCCTCGTTGATGTTCTGTGTAAACGTATACGACCGCCCCTTCTTCAAACAGCACCCGGACAAAGCTTCCTTACTAAATGTTCGGCAACTTCTGAGTAGAGACCATTTTCCGGAATAGTTTCCGGCAAATGCCTTCAGGCAATTCTCAATATCCGAACCGGAAGCACATTTACATTTTTTCCCCTTGTTGTCCCCTGCGTGCAACTCTCCTGTTTTTCTCTGCAAGGTGTCCCACACGGTAACAACGACTTTTACAGAAGAATATGGATCTTGTGGGAAACCACGATTTATTTCTCCCTCAACACCGAAAAGAACATCGATCAGAAGGTTTCCGGATACGAATCCTTTGGGCCACCATCCAAACGTGTTTCCTCCAACTTCCAACCATTCATGCCCATAATCTTTGTTTTCTCTCGAAGTTTTCAGATGAGCATCTGCACGTATTGCATATATGCTGTAAACTAAGCCAAATGCATCGACTCCAGAAATCATATTGTTTTTGCACACAGCGTATAGATTTATTCCGCCCCTCTCCTCAATGGGGTCGCGGTTGAGCCAGCGCATGAGTTCCGGGCTGTAGAATCGCTCGCCGTAGTAATAAAGCCCCGTCTCCTCGTCCAGACACTTCGTCGAGAACCAGAAATGGAGGTCGTGGACGAGCGGCCCCGTGGCGACATTGGTTCTGCCGAACGGGTCGTACTCGCGGTGGGCGACCACGGCACCGTTGGCATCGACGTAATCGGTGACGTTGCCGTTCGCGTCGTAGCAGGGGAAGTAGGGCATGCCGTTTCGCAAGACAGCCAAGAGCCCCCCGACGCCGCCCGCCCCCTGCAGCGCTCCGCTCAAGTCCGGACCCCATACGTAGATGTTGGTCACCGTTGTGTCGCCGAGACTCTCGACCTCGCGGTAAAGGTTCCATCCGTCGTAAAGGAACGTGTTCGTGGCCGAAACCGAGGACTTCCTGAAACGCCGCCCCTGATAGTCGTAAGCGCAAGTGATTCCGATAGTTTGATTGTTGGCGGCACCAACCAAGCGGTTCTCCGCGTCCCACGTGTATGACCATACCCCGTTCGTGAGCATATTGCCGTCGGGATCGTAAATCGGCGAGGCTGTCGCTCCTCCCGTGATCAAGGCGTACTGGTTCAGCGCATTCGCCATGTATGCGTTGGTGACGGTTCCGGCGGCGAAAAACAGGAGGTTGCCGATACCGTCATGCCCATATCCGTAGGCATTTGCGTTCATCACGGCGTTGGTCAGTTCCGAGCGGGCGTTGTAGGCGAACGTGTCGCCGTTTCGCACGACACGCCTGCCGAGGGCGTCATTCATGTAACTGAAAGCAGCGACAGTCGCGGCTCCGCTGAAATTAGTCACGGATGCTATGAGATTCCTCTCGCCCTCATAAACGCGCCGCCAACCGATGCCGCACGAGTTGCTCACTGATTCCAAATGACGTGTATGCGGCAGATAGCCGTGACAGAACGACAGAGCGCCGAAGCAAACGTTAGTCATCCGTCCCGCGCCGTCATAAGCGTAGGCAATTCCGTCGTCACTGTCGGCGGCGAATCCCGACGGCAAGCCCAACGCGTTGTATTCACGGGCTATGACTGCCAGCGCGTTAGTCTCTGAGGTCAGGCGTCCCCGCGCGTCATAGGCGAACGAGCGCGTGCCTGTGCCGTCGTCAACAGACACGAGCCGCCCCCCCCGCGAGATTATAGCGGTTGGTGACGCCCGGCGTGCCGTCTGAATGGGCGGCTACCCGTGTCTGGCCGCTTGCGGTGTCGGCATAACCGTAGGCCGTTTCCACGCCGCGTGCCCACACGCGCAAAGACAGCCGCCCGTCCGGAAGATAAACATACGACGGGCCGAACCCGTCGGCGTAGACCTTGTTGGTGCAGAGGCCGGAGGCGTTGTCATATTGCCACCGGGTGACGTCGGGCTGGCCGTTCTCGTCGCGCCACGTCCGCAGCTCAGACCGGTAGCCGTCCACGTTTTGCGCCTTTTCAGTCGGATATGCCGCGCCCTCGGTGCGGTAGAGCGTTCCGTCACCGGCATAATGATTGGTAGTGACGTTGCCGAGCGGGTCCGTCACGGTGACGAAGTACGCGCCGCCGGGCGATTCAAGGCTCTGCCGCACGGAATACGATGTGACGTTGGTTGCCGCGCCGCAGATCTCGGCGGCGTGCAAGACGGTACCGTCGGCATGATACGCCGTGACCGCTTTGAGGGTACGGCCCCCGGCGGTCTGTGTAGCAGCCGTTTGCCGCGCGAAGCCGTCGTATGTGTACGCGGAGGCCGCGCCCAGCGCGTTGGTGCCGGACACCGTGCGGCCAGCCACGTTCACGGAGGTTTCGATTCCGGCCGTGGCGACATTCAGGCGCGTCACGGTTTTCCGGGCGTTGGCCGCGTCGAGCGATTCGGTCTCGATGACGGCCGCGCCGTCCGCGTCCGTGCGGACCGTGCGGGCGGTGCAGGCGGGCGAGTGCCCCGTGAGTTGCACGCGGGTGACGGATGTCGTGACCGCGCCCTGGCCGGGGATGTGCGCGAGACGACTGCCGAGCAATCCCACCACGCGGCGGGCACGCCGCATGCGGAAAGCCCGAGGTCGGACTCCTCTTTCCAAGCGGGCGTCTCCTCAACCGCGTACGTGTTTTGGGTGATCACGTCGGCCAGCGAGAAGCCCAGGGGATCGAACGAGAGCGTCTGCCCTGCGCCGATCCGCACGGTTCCCGCGCCGTTGCCCAGCTCGTCGTAGGCGTAGGCAACCGCCGAGCCGTCGGGGTTCAGCGTGTACACAAGCCGCCCCACCGTATCGTACGCGTTGGACGTGACCAGCATCGCGCCGCCGTATCCTGCACGCTCTGTCACGACCGCGCGCCCGAGGAAATCCTTGCGCGTGACAGACTCGGTCGCCCACGCCCCGCCGTTGCGGCTCACCGACACCGTGACCACTTCGCACCCGTTAGCGTCCCACGACGTTTCCGTCCGCACGGCGTGTGAAAGAGCCTCGCCGCTGACAGGATCTGTTTTGAACTCTTCCCCCACCGTCGCGCCGCCCCAGTACTTGGTCGTGCGGTTGGTGACGCCCGCGGAGACGGTCTCCCCGATCTCGCAGTTGTCGCCGTAACTCTTCCGGGTCACGGTCTGCACGCCGAGGGGGCTGGTGGTCACGCGGTAATGCTCCGTGCCATACGGGTAGGCCGTGCGCGTCTCCTGCGGCGCGTACGCGGAATCGCGGGAGCCGTTGCGCCACACGCGGCGGACGCTGCCGGTCTCGCGCCCGAGCGCGTCGGTGAACGTTTCGACGGCGGGATGCGAGCCGCCCGCGCCGGGCAGGCCGCCTGCCGACGTTTCCGCGACCGCCGACCAATGCCCGTCGCCGGGGACGGACAGGTACTCGGCGCGGCTGCCGTCGCGGCCGATTTTGGCCTCAAGCCGGCAGCAGCCCCAGACGTTGCTTTCCGTTGTCCCGTCGGAATAAGTTGTCGCGAGCAGGCGGCCCCGGGCGTCATACGACCTCGTCTCCGAGGCGAGCGGAACGCCGCCCGCAGCGCCCGTGTACAGGCGCGTCTCGAGGCCGAGCGCGCGCCCGAAAACGGCATCGAACGTTTCGACCTCGTACGTGCTGACGTTCGGGAGGCCGTCGGGATGCGCCGCCGTGCCGCGCCGCGAGGTGACGGTGAGCGTGGACGCGTCGAGCGCGTACTCCCATGTGAGCAGCGTGCCGTCCTCGCGCTCTTCGCGCAGAGGGCGGCCGCGCAACAGCGCCGGAATGGCGTCGTCGTCATCGGCGTAGGCGACGGAGAGCGAGACGGCGTTGGCGGCGTCGTCCGGTCCGGCGGCCGGGGAGGCGGCGCGGACCGTGCGCTGCGTCACGACGGCGTACCCGTCCGAGTCGCCCCGCGCGCCGCCGTCGCCGCCGGTGTAATTCACGGTCCCGTTGCCGAGTGCGTCGTTCGCTGTCACCGTATAACCGGTCACGCTGACAGCCGTCAGTTCGTCGTATGCGATCTGGTTAATCACGGCGTTTTTAAAAGTGCTTTGTCCGTTTGTCACGATATGTCACCTCAACCGTTCCTCAGTGTTTGTCGAATGTACAACTACAACCCCTTTTCACTCCTCTACGCTTTCCATATTTTATTCTGAAAGTTGTTTTGCTGATGAAGATGTCGGGGTTTTAAAAATATCTCCCAATGGTGTTCCCTGAGGCGTTTCCTGTAGTGTTTTGTCAGTTTGTCGCGATACTTCCCCTCTATCGTTTTCAGGCTGTCTCAAGCCAAAAAAGGAAGGCTGATCGTTTCTGGTTGACGATGGCCCAAAACTGTGAAATGTGCGACATGAGTTAGTATCCGTGACAAAACATCCAGCTAGCCCATTAGATACCCAGAAATCCTTCAGCCAGTTCGAAGATGTTAATACATCCATAATTCGCCGCTCAACATTACGCACTTGCTTGGTGGACATATTCTGATACAAATTTGACCCGATGAATAGCCACAGATGGTCATCCGATATTATTTGAAGTGCTGGCAAATGATTCGTTCGCCACTCATCCCACGAACTGCTATCTCTAAATCGATACACAATTCCAGATGGCAACGAAAGCTGATATCTTTTGCTTCCGACCACACACACCAATCCGAAATCGTCGTTCATATCCCCCTCGCTGTATCGATAAAGGTTGTTAAAATCTACTTCACCGTAAAATCTTACGGATTTCATATCATGAAGTTGATCATGCGGAAATGAAATCATACGTAAGTCAGAAAGAACCCTTTTTTCTTTTTCACGTTCGACATACTGTTCCGACAAAAAAATCCTATTATAACGAAAAAAACAGCAACCACTCCAGTAAGTACTATTTTCTGCATGACGATACACTTTCTGATTTCATAGACCAGTTATAGCAGGTTCCATGTTTCTTGCATTCCCAGATGACCGTGAGTTTACACTTGCGCGCTGCACAGTATTTTGCAAATGGATCCATCCCATAAAACTCATAGCTTTGGCACTGGGCTGACTCTATTTTTGTCACGGTTCTCCCTGAGTTTTCACAGTTGCATTTCACCCCGCCCATGTCTTCAGTTTTAATAAAGTCCCCGGGATCAAGGATGTGTCCAGCATACGGGCAATTACAAATCAGCCCGAGTCCGAGCAAATCAATATTATTAATCGGATCGTTTAAGCAGAATTGATACAAGAGCTCCACTTCGTTGGAGTCGTATAAGCATAGCGGATAAAGTTCTGTTCCTGCTTGGACAGCATCGTATATCGGATCGCATCCGATGAATCGGCCATCAAAGGGGTTGTAAGGGCGGTAGTTGTATTGGACAAGGCCGATGGTATAGTTGAAGGCTTCAGAGGAAAAGGTGAATGGGTTGAGAAAGGCGGCTGCACCAGTGGCGGACAGGACATCACCGAACGTGGTATAATCATACGCACCAACAACATTACCGGAGGAGTCGAAGAGTTCAGTTACGTTCTTTCCCTGATCGAAGCCGTAGCACCACCAATTAGTTCCCATCTGTAACACGAGCGGGCGAGTGGCTGTCGGCTCGGTCGGATCCCATGCGACGGTATGAATAACGTTGGTCGCGTCGAGCAAATCTAACGCGGCGATCTGGAGGTAGCCACGGTAAAGGTAACGCGCGTGTCGGGTGAGTGTGGCGGAGACGATTTCCTTGTATTCGAACCTGCGGCCTTGATAGTCATAGGCCATCTCGATCACTGCGGTGTCGTTCGAGAATATGATTGGGCGGTTTTCCGCGTTGTACGTGACGTGCCAGATGCCGGTGGATGTGCGCACGAGCGTCTGGTTTCCATCCTCGTCGAACTCTGGAATGAACTCGGACGAAGTTACATAGTTGGAAATTGAGATATATTGATTGAGTGCATTGGCCGAATAAGCGGCGGAGAACTGGGGCTCATCTGTGGCCAGGCGGTTTCCGATGGGATCGAAGGAGTAGGCATAGGCATTGGTGCCGAGTTCGGCAGTCGCAATTTCGCCGCGCGCGTTTTGTGAGAATACGTCAATTCGGTTGGTGTCGTCGCCGAAGCGGTATTGTGTGCGGCCGGTCAGATTTCCCGAAGCGTCACGGGTGAAAATGCGCTTAGTAAGGATAACTCCGGATGCGTTTGTGTGCGTGACGGAGGCCGGAACGTCTCGGCAAGATTCGTAAAAGTTCTCGCGGGTAACGCCGTTGGGCATAGCAAAAGACTGTTGCAAGTCTGTGCCTGGAAGCCAGCAGTACCGGAACAGTGACGAAACTCCGTCAACCGAGACTTGCGAAAGGTGCCCGAATGAGTCATAAGATACGGACATTCCCGCGATTTGTGAGGTGATCCCGTTCACTGTGTTTGAGAAACTATATCCCGTTTCGCGTCCGAATGCGTCACGCAATTCCAGCAGAACAAAATCATGACCGATGGCCGACAAGGTGTCGGTGATTGTCTGCCCGTCAATATCATGGGAGAACACACGCATACCGCTCGCATCTGTGACGGAAACCATGTTTCCCATACGGTCGCAAGCAAAGATAATATCAGGAGTGGTGTCGCTGTAGGCGATGCTGGTGAGCTGGCCGAGGGCATCATAGGAATAATCGGTCGTCAAGCCGCGCGCCCAAGTGCGGGTGGCGAGTTTGCCGGATGATGTATACGTGTACCCCACGCGCGAACCGTCCGCGTAGACCTTGTTCGTCAGCAGGCCCGTGACGTTGTCGTAAAGCCATCGTGTCTCATCCCCATCATTACTCTGGTCCCGGAATGTCTTCATGGAGACCTTCCGCCCCTGCGTGTCGTATTCGTAGGCCACGGGGTAAGTGGCACCCCTCTGCGTGGTGACGTTCCCCAGACTGTCGTAGGCGGTGAAGACCGTGTTGGTCAGCGGGTCGGTGATTTCCGAGCGCCGCCCGTTCGCGTCGTAGGCGTAGTGCGTGCGGTTGGATGCCGCGTCCTCGGTGTAGGCGACTTGCCCGAGGGCGTTGTACGCGATCACGGTCGTGTTGCCTCGCCCGTCCGCTACCCCTGTCTGTCGAGCGAAACCGTCGTTTGTGTAACTGTTGGTCACAGCCGTGGAGGATACCATTAAGACGGCGTACCCGGCGACACTCTTTTGGATTGCGGGCTGAATCGATCCGGGCGTCTCCGTGACCGTCCAGACGGACGCAGAGCCCGCGTCCGTGTAAGTCGATATGCGCGTGACGTTGCCGCGCCAGTCGATCGTTTCGGTCTGCGCGGTCAGAACCGCGCCGGACGGAAGGCCGAGCGTCACGGGCGCTGACGCGCCGAGCCCGGTCATGCGCACGCGCTTGACAGATGAGGTGACGCAGGCATCCGAACCGGTTTCGGCCCAGACGGAAGAGGACATCACGCGCCACCAGCCGTTCGAGGCGTCCTTCTCGTAGGTCTCGGAGGAGGCGGTGATCCGGTCGGGGCCGGCGTAGTCGATGACGCCGTTGGCGTTCACGTCCAGCGCGGTGCGGGCGGGGACGCCCGCGCTCCCGGCTTCGTATTCATAGAGCGTGTCGGGACTGCCGGTGCGGGACATGCGGATCACTCGGTCCGACGCGCCGTCGTAGAAATTGGAGGTGACAGAATACGAAGGAGGAGTTAGGAGGGAGGAGTTAGGAGTTGAGACGGACACGGCACGCCCGAGGAAATCGTAAGCCGTGACGGATTTCGTGACCGCCGGGTAATCGGAGGATTCCGCGAGAACGGTCTCGGCGCGGCAGCCGTCCGCGCCGTAGGCGGTCGAGCGCGTCTCGCGCGTCCACTTGCCGTCCCAGAATTTTTCCGTCACCGTCCCGCCGCCGAAGGTCTCGGCCGTGCGGTTGGTGACGCCCGCCGAAGAAGTCTCCGTGATCTTTGCGTTGTCCGCGTAATACGTGCGGGTGACGGTCTGCACGCCGAGGGTGTCGGTCGTGACGCTGTAGTTTTCGGTGCCATACGGGTAGGCCGTGCGCGTCTCCTGCGGCGCGTACGCGGAATCGCGGGAGCCGTTGCGCCACACGCGGCGGACGCTGCCGGTCTCGCGCCCGAGCGCGTCGGTGAACGTTTCGACGGCGGGATGCGAGCCGCCCGCGCCGGGCAGGCCGCCTGCCGACGTTTCCGCGACCGCCGACCAATGCCCGTCGCCGGGGACGGACAGGTACTCGGCGCGGCTGCCGTCGCGGCCGATTTTGGCCTCAAGCCGGCAGCAGCCCCAGACGTTGCTTTCCGTTGTCCCGTCGGAATAAGTTGTCGCGAGCAGGCGGCCCCGGGCGTCATACGACCTCGTCTCCGAGGCGAGCGGAACGCCGCCCGCAGCGCCCGTGTACAGGCGCGTCTCGAGGCCGAGCGCGCGCCCGAAAACGGCATCGAACGTTTCGACCTCGTACGTGCTGACGTTCGGGAGGCCGTCGGGATGCGCCGCCGTGCCGCGCCGCGAGGTGACGGTGAGCGTGGACGCGTCGAGCGCGTACTCCCATGTGAGCAGCGTGCCGTCCTCGCGCTCTTCGCGCAGAGGGCGGCCGCGCAACAGCGCCGGAATGGCGTCGTCGTCATCGGCGTAGGCGACGGAGAGCGAGACGGCGTTGGCGGCGTCGTCCGGTCCGGCGGCCGGGGAGGCGGCGCGGACCGTGCGCTGCGTCACGACGGCGTACCCGTCCGAGTCGCCCCGCGCGTAGACGCGCCACTCGCGGGAAACGAGCGACGGCGCGCCGCCGCGCACCGCGAACACGGAGACCTCGCGGGGCTTGCGGGAGTCGTTCAGCGCGCCGCCGTCGCCCGGCGCGGGATCGTAGGAGGTGACCGTGACGAGCCCGGTCAGCGAGCCGTAAGAGGCTGCGGGAGAGAACGCGAAGGGCTCCGCGTCATCCTTGAAGAACGGATGGCCCGAACCGTCGAGGGGTTCCGCGCGGAGGATCTCGCGGCCGCGCGCGTCGTGGGCGCGGTATTCCCAATCGCCGCCGTCGCCGCAGCGGAACTTGGGGCGTCCGTTAAGCGGCGGGTTCAGGCTGTCCGTCCACCACGACCGGTACGCGGCACGCCAGAGCCCGGCGGCGCCGTCCCACTCCCCGCGGTCGCTCTCCCGTTCGGCGGCGGCGGGCCCCGCGCCGATCAGGACGCGCCGGGAATATGTCCCGGCGACAAGACGGCCCGAGGCGTCGCGCGTCAGGTCGACCGTCGTCGCGCCGCCGTCGGCGACGGTGCCCGTGACGATGCGCGTGGCCGTGAGCCCGGTCTCGTTGTCCGTGCGCGCCCAATGGCCGTCGGAGGTCCGCGAGTAGGTCACGTTCTTGACGGCGTTGCCGGAAGCGTCCGTTTTCAGGAAGGCGACGGCGCCGCTGCCGTTGGTGGTGATGAGCCATGCGCGGTCTTCGGCAACGTCGCCCGTGTCGCGCGCGGAGACGCGCACGCCGCCGGTCACGGGGACGAACCGGACATCGCGCCCGCCGGGATCGTCGCTGTAAGCGCGGCTCAGTCCGCCGCCCTCGTTGGCGCGTTCCGTCTGCACGGACGCGTCGCCCGCGACCGTGAAGGTCGCGGGGGTTATGGCCTGAGACGTTTCCAGATGGAACCAGACGAACCCGGCCATCCGCTTTTTCCCGGTGAAGCCCAGCGGGATCCTGAACCGCACGGAGCCGGGGCTTTCGCCCTCCGCGGAGGAGCAGTCGCCGTCCTCGCAGCTTCCGCAGTTCCCGCATTCGCCCTCTTCCCACCGGTAAGAGCAGCCCCCGTCCGAGACCGGGGGTTCGCGCGCCACGTCCTTCTGCCAGACGGGCCCGTCCTCCGGGCCCGCCGCCACGTGCGCCGTGTCGTCGCCGCCCCACGCGAAAGACGGGCCCGGGGCGCCGTTGATGCGGATGGGGAAAAGCGCGTCCAGCGCGTCCGATCCGAGCGTGGCGCTGATCCCCCGGCGGGCTCATTCTCCCAGCATCCGCCGGAGTTCCGCCACGCCTCCCTGAGGCAGGCGCTGTCGAAGGGATAGGAGTCGGAGCCGCCGTAGTCGCAGTTACAGTGGGTCACGCCGCCGGACTGGACGACAACGGGCGAGATGAGGCAGAGCGCCGAGGGAGGGGACGATGCGCCCGAAGGGGGGGCGGGAGGGGGAGGCTGGCTGGCGCCGCCTCCGCCAGCGCCCCGCCGCTGTCGTACGCGCCCGAGAACGACGCGCCGGAACCCGGGCCGAAGGGGTCGGACTGCTGGGCGGTCTCCTCCGCGTCCGGCGCGGCGTTTTGCAGGGGCGGCCGCCGCGGTCCACCGCGAACGACGCGGCCGTCGCGCCGCCGCCGCGGCCGGAGACCGCGACCAGCATGTCGCCGTTCGCGGCGGCGACGGACACGGTTCCGCTGGAGGAGAAGGTCACCGCAGGCGACCAGCCGAGAAGGTAGAGCGGTTTCGGGGACCGGACGAGGCCGCCGGGCCGCGCGGGAACGATTCTGACGGTGAGCGTGGCCGGGCCGTTCGTGCTCACGGCGAGCCGCAGGCTGTCGCCCGCGGGCGATGCCGCCGCGGAACCGGAGCCGCCCCCGCTGTCGGACCATTCCAGCCGCAGCCCGTCCAGCGCCCATGCGCCTGCGGAATCGTGGCCGGAGGAGACGAAGTACTGCTGCCACGCGTCCGAGCGGTTGATCCGGAAGACGCGCTCCATGACGTTCGCGCAGCCCTGCGGGAGTTCGAGCGCGAGCGGGTCCGCGATCTTCCAGACCGTCAGGTTGGGCTGGGCTGCGACGGCTGCCGGAAGGCGACGGAGGCGGTACGGGACGTCACGCCCCCGTGCGACGTGACCGTGAGCGTGTGGACGGCCGTGGAGAAGTCGCCCGTGACGGAGAGGAGGCAGACGTTGGTCAGGCAGGACCAGACCGCCGCGCCGCCGCGCGTGACGGTGGCGGCGTACTCGGTCGCGCCGGGCAGCGCCGTCCACGTGAAGGTGTGCGCCCCGCCCGAGGCCGTCACGGCGCACGCGGCGAAGGCCGGGTTCGCGCCCGTGAGCAGGTTGGCGCGGTCGCTGAAACCGTCGCCGCCGGTGTCGGCCTCCGCGCTGTCCGTCGCGTTGGTGGATCCGAACCAGCGCGTCTCCCAGGCGTCGGGCAGGCCGTCGCCGTCGAAGTCGCGCAGGAGCGGGTTTGTTCCGGCGGCCGCGACCTCCTCATAATCGGAAAGCCCGTCGAGGTCGGTGTCTGGCATGGACGGGTCCGTGCCGAGCGTCATGACCTCGTCGTATGTGGACAGGCCGTCGGCGTCATGGTCGTCGACGCCGGGGTCGAGCGCGCCGAACGCCCGCCAGCGCAGTTCAAGGCCGTTCGCGAGGCGGTTCGTGTCGTTCAGCGCGAAGGTCTCGCCGCCGCCGTTGTGCTGGGCGCCGATGACGAAGTTCGTGAGCGCCGGCGCGTTGGTGAAGGCGTAGCGGTAGGTGAAGTCGCCGCTGGCGAACAGCTCGGCCTGGAACGTGACCGGCGAGCTCGCGTCGCGCCCCGCGCACACGTCCTGCCAGGTCATGAGCACGCTGCCGTTGGTCGTGACCGCGTGCCAGAACCGGCCCTGCGGGGGAGCGGTGCCGAGGCTGCCCTGCAGCGGGGCC
>CAZTDL010000008.1:0-22964 GCA_964612775.1 uncultured Lentisphaeraceae bacterium | reverse complement strand
CCCGATGGCGCGGTGTCGAACGTGTTTTATGCGCTTAAAGCCGCGGCGGGTGCGATCCATGTGACGCGAGGCACGAATTTGGTCACGCAGACCGGCAGTGATCCCGAAAGCGGTCCCGCCTTCTGGGTGAGCGGCGGCACGTTGGTGATGGGCGGCGGCCTGCTCAAGACCACGGGCAACAACTATGCGCGCGTGAGCGAGTACGGAACGCTGCTGATCACCAACGGCGTGGTTGATTTGAACGCCAACCGCGAGTTGCTTAACGGGCTCGGCCAGCCCGGCGTCACGACCGTGAGCGGGGCCGGGATGCTGGACCTGCAGGAACTGCGGATTTCCCAGAACACGCTTGCCGCCCACCTGACGGCCGTCAACGTCAACACGGGAGGCGTCATCCGGCTTAACAAGTTCACAATTGACCCGGGCGTCAGTCCGAAAGGGATGGTCAATTTCAACGGCGGCACGGTCATCGCAAAAATTTCCACCCAAGATTTTTTGGGTACCTGGAACAACAAGTGGCTGAACGGCATTTCCGCAAGAGTCTTGGAAGGCGGCGCGGTGATCGATACGGGTGCCAACACCCTTTCGATCAAGCAGCCGCTGGTCAGCGGCGCGTCGGTTGACGGCGGTTTGACCAAGATGGGAACGGGGGCGTTGTATCTGCTTTCGACAAACAGCTACAATGGGCCGACGTCGATCACGAACGGCACGGTGGCTTTCGATCCGCAAACACACACTCAGACGTTGTACAATACCGTCACGTGCGTTGATACGAACGGTTCCGTGGGAAAGACCGGCAGCGGCACGCTGGTGCTCGATCCGGGGCCTGCCGCAGTGAACAACTTCGGCACGCTTTGGTGTTCAAATGGCACCGTCGTGATCGTCAGCGGCACCAATTTGGTGACGCGTTACTGCGGCGTTCAGAACGGGCCCGGCCTTCGCGTTGCCGGAGGTACGCTGCTGGTGGCGGGCGGACTGCTGAAGACGACCACAGGGGCCTACGTCAACGTCGACGGCGGCCATCTGCTGGTGACCAACGGCGTGGCGGATACGTTGAGTTGCGACGCGATACTCAACGGCATCGGCTCGACGTACGGTTTTACAACGGTCGGGGGCAGCGGTGTGCTCTTAGCCAGGCGGATTCGCATCTCTCAGAACCCGACGCCTGCAACCAACAATGTGGTGACCGTGAACACGGGCGGGCTTCTGAGCCTGGAATCTTTCAATATCGACATCGCCGCCATCTTTCGCCAGTTGGGGACACTTGTGCTGAACGGCGGAACGCTTCAGGCGCGAATCGACACGGATAATTTTTTGGGAACGACCGAAGTTCTCGTGGGCAACAACAACGATAAATGGTTGACCAATATCTTCGTGCATGTGCGCGAGGGCGGTGCGATCTTCGATACGGCCGGCAAGAACATCTCGATCAAACAACCGCTCTATACGGGCGCGCCCGCCGACGGCGGCCTGATCAAGCGCGGCGCGGGGACGCTGACCTTGATGAACACCAACACCTACAGCGGGCTAACGGTCGTCGAAGGCGGCACGTTGAAATGGGGACGCAATGACGTGCTGCCGGCGACGAACACGGTCATGGCCGCCTCCAACGGGGTGTTCGATGTGAACGGCAAGGCGCAGACGCTGGCGGGAATCGGCGGCGGGGGCACGGTGACGAATCTCGCCGCGCTGACCGTGACAGACACGCTCTCGCCCGGCGATGCCGGCACGTACGGCACGCTGACGCTGGCGGGGCTGCCCGCCTCGATGACCGGTTGCGCGCTCTCCGTAAACGTGTCGACCAACGGCGCGTGCGGCCGTCTGCATGTGCGGGGCGATCTGGATTTGACGACGCTGACGCTGAACGTGGAGAACCCGGCGCAGCTCACGCCGTTCATGAAATACACGGTCGCGACCTGCACGGGCACGCTGACGAAGCCGTTCGGGGCGGGCGGCGCGCTGCCCGCGCGGTGGATCGTGAAATACGACACGACGGCGAAAAACGCCTATCTCGTCTACAATTTCGGCACGCTGATATCGGTGCGCTAACCCCACATTATGAGAATGCGCCTTGTCTGAGGCGGGTTATCGGCGACGGCTAAATTCGCATCCGCAATCGTTTTGCCGGTAGAGGCCGTATTCGGCCGCGAGCCGCAAGCTGTGTTTGAAGCCGTCTTTCTTTTTGAAGTCCATGGCGAGGAATCGGCGATCGTCCGCTTCGCATCCCGCCTTGAACAGAGAGGGCGTGTGCTTATGCGGACTGACGGAGAGGGACGTGGTGAAGAGATCGAAACCGTATTGTGCCGTCGCGTCGCGGGTTCGGTTCAGACTATAACGGAAACAGCGTTCGCACCGCGCGCCTTTCTCGGGCTCATGCTCGAAGCCTCTGGCCGTTTTTTCGAACCAGTCGGCATGATCCGGCTCGTCCAACAGCACGGGAACTTTCAGCCGGTCCGATAATATCTGGACGGCTTCCAGCCGTTTGAGAAACTCGTCGTGGGGCGCGATATTGGCATTCGAGTAGAACATCGTCACGTCGTATCCGAGTTCCTGCAACGCGAGAATACAATGGCTGGCGCACGGCGCACAGCAGGTATGTAACAGCAGTTTCATAAAATACGCGAATGACCCCCGCCGACAGGAATAGTAGCTGTAAACGGGGATAAAAGGGAAACAAAAACAGACGTTTCTTCACAGGACGCGAATGGTGCCATACTCGCCGTCATAACCGCCTTCTCGGAGCACTTGGCCGTCGCGCACTTTCTGGATTGCTTGGCCGATCTCGCCGAGCGAGTCAAGCGTTTGTGCGTCGGCTCTCAGCAGCAAAGGCAGTTCAGGTCCGGCTGCGGCGAGTGTTTTGACATACGCGGCGGCCACCTTTTTCGAAGCGGTCGCGACGCCGAGTCGCTGCGCGAGGATTTCGGGCAAAGGAATGATGTGGCGGTGGGGCAGGCGTGTGGCGGGCGGTGTTCCCGGCGTCTGGTGCCGTTCGAGTTCCACGATGCGATGAAGCACGCCGATGGTGAGTTCCTTGCCGCAGGCGGGGCAGAGGTTGTCGTGGGCCATGCTTTCTTCCGGCGTCATGCGGACGCCGCAGGCGCGATGTCCGTCGAGGTGATATTTACCCTCTTCCGGAAAAAGGTCGATGGTCCCGCCGCAAACCGTCGGATCTTTTTTTCGCAGGCCGTTCATCATGGCGTCGAACGAGGGCTCTCCGAAGAAGAGGTTGGCGTTGCGTCCGAGATTGGGCGGCGAGTGGAGGTCCGAGTTTGAGACGAGCGCGACGCCGTCGAGACAACGGATGCGGTGGTTCATGGGCGCATCCGAGGAAAGCCCCGTCTCAACCGCGAAAATGTGCGATGAGAGATCGCCGAAACACGCTTCCAGCGAATCGAAACCGGATTTCGCGCCCAGCATGGAGAACCACGGGGTCCAGATGTGCGCGGGGATCAGGACGGCACGAGGGTCCGTCTCCAGCAGCAGTTCCAGCAGGTTGCGAGGATCAAGTCCGAGGATCGGACGCCCATCGGACAGAATGTTGCCGATTTGCGCGAGCTTCGTGTTGAAACGGGCGGCGGCTTCGAGCGAGGGCAGGAGAATCACGCAGTGGACTTTACGGCACTTGCCCTCACGCTTGTAGATGCTGTTGATTTCTCCGGTGACGGCGAAGCGTACCGGCGCCCGGCAGGATTCAGGGATATCGCGGCTCGCCGTTTCTTGCCATTCGGATGCCAGCGCGTAGAGACCGGGAGCGTCCTCGACCAGTTTCTTCTTGAGTTCCGCGAACCATGCGGGGTGCGTGCAGTCGCCGGTGCCGCAAACGCCGACACCCTTGAGTTGTGCCCAATGGGACAAGCCTTCGGGAGTGCACGTCGGACTGGTGGCGCGCGAGTAGTGCGAGTGGATATGGAGGTCGGCGTAAAAAGAAGAGTTCATTCGTACGTTTGTGGAGCGCTGGAAACGTTATTCCGAGAGTTGGGGCGACAGAGCGGAGAGATGGGGCTGCGGGTTGCGGCCGCTCACAACAATGGCGACCGGCAGGGCGGGGCACTGGCTTTCGCAGGCCCCGCAACCGCGGCATTTCGCTTCGTCGACGATCGGGCACATCACGCCTTTCCGTTCGACTTCAATAATCGCTTGGTAGGGACAATACTCTTGGCAGACCACACAATACTCGTGATGTTCCCAGGCGATGCAGGCTTTTTTTGAGACGTGGGCGAGCCCGATCGCTGTCTGCTGCTTTTCTTTTTTGGACATGAACCGGATTGCGCCGGTGGGGCAGACCTGCGAACAGGCGGTACAGTCTTGAAAACAGAAGTTTTCCTGCTCGCTGTTTCCGCTGCGGAATTTGAGTACGGGCGTCAAGAGACCGTCGATGCCGGACGTGCCGAGATCGGGGACGATCAAGCCGTAAGGGCAGGCCTTCATGCAGTTGCCGCAACGCGCGCAGAGTGCATTGAAGGACTCGTCCGCAGCGCCGGGCGGGCGGATGAAGGGGGCCGCTTGGGTCGCGGAGCGTTTCGCTTTGCCATAGGCGAGCCCGGATAGGCCGCCGATCGCGAAACCGAGAAACACGCGGCGTCCGACGCTGACCATGCTGTCTGCGTCGGGTTTGGCTGTCTGCGCCGGGAAAAAGCGTGCGCGGATGCGGTTTGCGAGCTGGGTCAACAGTTCCTCCAGACCGCCGAGCGGGCAGAGCCTGTGACACCAGACGTTGGGGGCGATCAGGCTGTGGCGAGCAAGACCAAGATAAAACCGATGGCGGTGGTGGCGGAGAGCCACGTGAACGGCTCACGCCATGCGGCGAAAAAACCGTTAAAAAGGCAGAGCGGATCGGTCCAGATCAAGATCGGATACCCAACGGCGGCGCTGGCGGCGATGACGAGCGCGAGTCCTTTGCCGATGAAGGGGATATGGCGAACCCATCCCTTATTGCGTTTGTTGATGCGGCTGACGGTTTCGGCCGCGAACCCCATTGGACAAAGGCGCCAGCAAAAAAATCGGCCTTTGAAAAACGGCAGGAGTAACAACGGTAGCGCAAACGGCGTAACCATGCCGATGGTGAGGGTCGCCATTGCGCCGCCAAGATTGAGCAGCGGACTCAACGCCGGCAGAAGCACGCGCCAAGGTTGCCACGACGCCGGTACCAAGCCGAGCGCGAGCAGCGCAAAGACGATGAACAAGACCAGTCTGATGAGCGTGCGGCGTGTGAACATGATGAGTTTCCGTTAAGCCTCCACACGCTCGACCCTGATCTTTGTCAAATCACCGCATCCCAAGCGCATTTCATGGGCGATTTTGATATAGCCGATCTCAAACGGCTCTTTTTTGAAGAGCGTGGCGGCATAGGCGTCTGCGGCGACAGGATCGGTGCTGAAGATGAGTTCCTGCGGATATGCCATGTCGCCGGGACCTTGCGGGCCCTTGTTCAGCATGATGCGTGTGGCATCGATGATGATCAGCTTGGGTTTGATAAACGTGCTGAAGTCGGCGATGCACTGGTGCAGCCCATCGCGGTGCCAGGCGCGGCGGTCTTCGTTGGAGACGGATCCCATCCAGTTTTTCATGGACAGGGTCAGAGTCGCCCCGCTGTGACTTTTGGCGACGGGCATGTTAATCAGGCAGTCGCACTCGAGGATGTCTTTGGGAACGCCCGCCGACTGGACGATCTTACCCTTGGGGATGGCGACTTTCCGGTAATCGTTCTTGGCCGGGCGGTAGAGCCGGGCTTTGGTTCCCCTGAGCGCATCTTCGACGCCGCTGACTTTGTAGGTCGATTTCTCCGGGTGGCAGGTGTTCTCAGGAATATTGATGGATGCGGCCCCTTTGGCTTGGGCGGCGAGAACGCAGGCTTTGATGAGATCGGGATGGGTGTTGCCGCCCTGCTCGGGGGTTGAGTTCCAAGCGACGTTCGGTTTGATCACCACCTTCGCGCCGGGTTTGATGAACGTGTCCCATCCGCCCAGTTTGGCGATGCCGGCCTCAAGCATCTTCGCGATGTCTTTACCATGGACCACGACCACGGTGGCTGTCGGCGTGGCGGTCTCCTGCGCTTGAAGCTGGACGGCCGGTAACGCGGTCACCGCGGCGGCCGAGGCTGTCGTTTTCAAAAAGGAGCGGCGTTGGATGATGTGCATGCTTTGACCTCTTTGGCGATTAAGACGAAGGAAGGGGACCCCGTTTCCGATTTTAGCGCGCGCGTTTCCATGCGTCGGGAAGCGCGTCGAGAACGGTCTTCACAACCTCGTCGAGCGTCATCTGGGTACTGTCGATTTCCAGCGCGCCATCGGCTTTGCGGAGCGGCGCGTGTTTGCGTGTGGAGTCGATCGCATCGCGGGCGAGCAGGGAGCGTTTGACTTCCTCGGCCGACTGGTTTGCGATGCCTTTCTCCACTTCCTCTTTGCGGCGGCGTTCGGCGCGGGCTTCGGCGCTGGCCACCAGATAAAACCGCGCGGGCGATTCAGGAAAAACCGCCGTCGTGATATCGCGTCCCTCGACGATCAGGTTGCCGAAGCGCGTCATGTCGCGCAGCCAAGCCGTGACACGGTCGCGGACCGCCTTCACGGTGGCGACAGGGCTGGCGTGCCGGTTGATCTCGGGCGTGCGGATGGCATCGCCCGGTTCTTGACCGTTCACGAAGTAGGCGATCGCCCCTTCGCGCGGCACACACTCGACGTTGACGGTCTGCGCGAAGGCCGCCACGGCATCAGGGTCGGCGGTGTCGATGCGGTTGAGTAGGCACTGCCACGTCATAATGCGGTAGAGCGCTCCCGAATCGACATGCAGAAAATCAAGTTCTTTGCCCACGCGTTTGGAAACGGAGGATTTTCCTGCGCCGGAGGGCCCGTCAATGGCTATGACTTTGCTCATATTCATCCATCCTGAAGTTATTGGACACATGAACTATACCACGTTTGACGCATTATTCCAAGACGCGCATCAGGTCTTGTATCGTCGTCATCCAAGTATCGTTCGAGCCGCGGCCTGCCACGCAAAACAGATAAACGGGCGTAGCCGGCACAAAGGCCTCGTTTGGGGCGAGGTCTGTTTTGTCGAGCTCTAGACACGCGTCGGGATGTTGTCCCTCGCCCGGTTTATCGAACCAGAAAAAGATCCGGATATCGGAGGTTCTGGACGCGACGGCGCCAAAGAAACGTCCGGTCGTTTCGTCAAGCCAGTATCCCGAAGGCGGCATGCCCCACAGGTTTGGCGGCAATTTTTCCGGGATGCTTTTGAACTCGTTATAGAGCCGGAAGTAGAGACCTTTCAGATGCAGCGGCAAGGTCCCGGTGTTCTTGACGCTGACTATCTCGCTGATGAACCACGGTGTGCCGGGAGGCAGGGTTAACCGGTGCGTGATCTCAAACCCTTCGAGTCCGGCTGTGGTCGTGCTGGTCAGCTCGATGACCGCGATGCCGTCCGTAACGCGTCCTTCGACGGCTTTGACGGTGTTGCCATTGGTCCAGCGGTTTCTTCCTTCAGCATCGCGTGTTTGGAGCATCGCGTTGTATTGGCCGTAAGGCTTTTCTTCGCCGTCGAGCGTCACGCTCCGCACCATGTTGCCGTTGCCCAGGCGTCCCGTCAGAACGAGGCGTCCGTTGCCCGCGCGGAACGTATCGCCCTCGCGCGTGAAGAAGCCTTTCGCATCGCCTGCGGCAACTTTACGCGCCACGGTCAACGAATCCGGCAAGGGTTTTTCTTTAGGCACCGCCTTCGGTTGGGGCGCGGGTTTGAAACGCCATCTCCCCGCGTCGCGCTGAAGCGCGGTGAACATCTCGGTCAGTAGCGGATAAGGCGTGCCGTCTTCGTTGATGAGCCCATAGTTGGAGTCTTCGGGGAAGGGAGTGCTGATGCCCAGCGCGGGCTTCGTCCACCCACATAAAGTAATCGTATCCCAACAGGAAGGGAAGACTCAGCATGGTGCGCGCGAAGAGGCTTGTGGCGGCCGTGCGCTCCGCCTGTGTGCGGAAACGCTGACCTGCGCCGTGGACGCTCGGCAGTCCCGCGTCGAGCGCCGGGAACGACCATTCGGTGATGAGCATCGGACGTTTCACGTAGTTGTAGTACGTTTCGAAATGCGCAGTCACCGGTTCGCCGGTTTTGCCGAAGTTTGTATAGACGCGTTCTTCATTCAGGTCGGCCATGGGGTAACAGTTGAAAGTCACCACATCGCAGTATTTGCCCGCGACCTCCCACACCACGGGATCCGCGCCGCCTGTGCCCGCGAATCTCGATCCCAGCACCAGATGGTTTGGATCCGCCTCGCGGATCGCATGCGATGTGACCGAAAAATAACGCTCGGCCACAAACCTCAGAAAATCGTGTTTCACGGCGCATTGCGCTTCGGTCGTCGAGGGCAGCGCGCGGAGGGATAAGAGGTCATCGAAACTCTTGAGTTGGGTCTGCCACAAGGTGTTCAATGCCGCGAGATCATTGTGCGCCTGCTTAACGAGGAAATCGCGCAACGCCACCTTGGCCGTATGGGACGCGTCCTTTTTCATCACCGCGTCGAAGAGTCCGGTGGCCAAAGGTCCGCGGCCCCACCAGGCAAGTTCGTTGTCAATGAAATAGCCGAAGAGCCACGGGTCGTTGCGGCTCGGCACGCATAGCTGCTGTGCGCGGTAGCGGCAGTAGGCCGCGAAATCGGGGTGAAAAACGTTTGGGAACGAGGAGCAGGGCCGCCGCTCGTTCGGCGTGATGTCGTATTCGTCGCCCAGTGTGGCGAGATGATCGCCGATGCTGAGAAAGTCCGTATGCACAAGCCCGCGGTGTTTCAACCGGGGATCGCAGCCCGCGCCGAGCATGGTGAAGCCCCATTGCTTGAGGCGGGCTAAGGTTTCAGCCTCCCACACCGCGCGATCGGCATATTTCTTCTCGTTCTTCTTGCCGTGGGGGCTGTATCCGAGTTTTTCGCACCAATGGCCGTGGAAGGTCACATGGTCCGCACCCAAGAGCACGATGCCTCGGCCCAGCGGATCGATCGTCCACCAGCGTCCGTCGGGTTTCTGCACCACGCGGAAGAATCCCGTTGCCTCATCCTTGACCGCCGGAACCGCGTTGTCCATGGCATAGGCCGGGAAGGAGGTCTCGGTCTTGTTTTCCGTAACGTTTTCAGACCATTCGGCACGGATGTTTTGGAAGATACCCGTCATGCCCGAAACGCGTAAGGCGGGGCGGCCGCGTCGCACGGCTTCGGCCGTAAACCCGAAGCGGCGGCGGAGGATCAGCTTGCCGTCTGGTGCGAGAATCGTTCCCGTGATGCCGTTCTTGTCCATGCTCAGGGTGAGCGTGTGCGGCTGTCCGAAGGCCCATTTTGTTCCGCTTTCCTCAGTGTGCTCCACCTTCAGATTGCTTTGGGCGAGCCACTCGCCGTCGCGCATCTCCGTCAGTTCAACCATCGGCTGACACCCGTGTTGGGGCGGCGTCTGCACCAGCGCAAGATGCCAGAAGTTGCGAGCATCGTCGACGATGGCGATGGCGGCGACTTCCCATCCGTTTTTTACGGCTCTGCGCGGTGTGAAGACCGCCTCGACCGTCACGTTCGAAGCGAGCGGCGCATTCTGATAAACCGCGATCCCGTGGCCATTCGATACGGTACAGTGAATGCCGTCCGTTCGATATTTCCACGTCGTGGGATCCGCATTCCATCCCGCTGTGGACGGAAGCGGTTTCATCTCCGCTCCCGCGAACCCCGTCATCAGCGCAAACAAACAAAACAACTTCTTCATTATTTCCCCCTATACTGAATCGAACCTTCAAAAGTGATTGGCCGTTTCTTTTGCGGGCAAGGCGGATGTCCTGGCGTCTGATCCGTATGTGGCGGTCATCATAGCAGAGCGTCTCGTGTTTTCATAGACGGCGGATTTTCTTTGGCTTCAGAGCATTTTCTGCATCCAGACGACATCGAGGTCGCGTCCGTTCTTGCGGAAAACGGACTTGAACCGTCCGCACTCGACGAACCCGTGTTTGCGGTGAAAGTTCAGGCTGGCCTCGTTCGTGGCCGTGATGCCCGCCAAAAGAGAGGTCAGGCCTTTCTTCGCGCCCTCTTCCAGAAGGCGGCCGAACAACAGCGAACCTGCGCCGCAGCGGCAGAAATCGGGGTGCAGAAAGCAGGAGATTTCCGCCGTGCCGGAGAAGGTCGGCAGAGGGTGGTGAGGTCGTATCATCCCGAAGCCCGCGACACGCTCCTCGTCTGTCAGCACGGCATACGCCGGAAAACCGTTGGCGAGTTTAAGCAGGTGGTCGAAAGCCGCATAGGGGAACGGCGCGTCGGGAAAGGCCGCCTCGCTATTCGCGATGTAGTGGTTGAAGATGTCGATCACGGGTGTACGGTGCAAATCTGACAAGGGGACGAGTTTACAGTGCATGTGGCGTCTCGCGTCGAACGGTTGGTCTTTTTTTGTTTCAGTTTTTCGGGCAGGCTGCGAAACAGCGGCCGCAGGCTACGCAGCGGCCGCGGTCTGCCTCGTGCAGCGAACGCCGCTGCAGACGTGTTAGCGCGAGCAGTCGCAAAGCGATGACGAGGCCCATAAACGCTCCCGCTCCCGCACATCCCCTGCGGAACCGGTCCACGGTCCGCGCCGCCTGCGCTTCGGCTTTCTCTCGGCTCAGACCGGACCGTTTGAACGCTTCGATTTCAGGATGGAGATCTTCGTCCGCAGACGTCGTTTTCGCCAGCAGATCAGTCAGAGCCACCTCCGGATGAGCATGGGCGATAAACGCGCCGGAAAGCCATCCCACGCTTGCAAAGCCGACGATTAAGATCGGCGCGAGCGCCAGCATCACGGAGAACCGCCTGAATTGTCCGATGCGCGCGGTACTGCCCAAAGGCGTGCGCGGTGTGGTGATCGCGCCTACCGGACACGTTCCTGCGCACAGCCTGCAGTTGATGCACTCCTGCGCGGTAATCCGCACCGGTTTCCAGGCCAGACGCGCGCACATTTCCAACAGCAGGCCGTAAGGACAAAAATAACGGCAATAGGGGCGCGCAATGACGAACCCCAACAGCAGTACGGCCAACCCGCTCAACAGCATCGGCAAAGGCGCGCCGAGTCGGAAAAAACCCACGAACGGATCGGTGCGGCAGATGAGGTAGCCCGCGCCGTTGATGGCATAGACAAGACCTACGGAAAGCACCATGAGCGGAAGGAGTCGCAGAACCTCGTCTAACGCTTTCGGTACGCGCTGCGGCTTGATAATGAAGAGGTCCTGCAACGCGCCCAAGGGGCACACCGCGCCGCAAAAAACACGTCCGAACAACAGCGCGGCCAACAAGGGCAATGCGAACAACGCCACCACAAACCACGGCAACCCGCCGCCGGTCCACGCCGCGACCGACACATTCTGAACGGCGCCGATCGGACAAATGCATCCGTGCCGGATGAAGCCGAACCAGGCGAGGCAGAGCATCGAGAAAGCGAGGAGCCAACGTCGCGACCGGACGCTGCGGACCAGCCAGACCGCCATGGCCAGCGCTCCCGCCAAGATCACCGCATCAGCCCATGGCGGCACGAGTTGCACGAAGGCCGGATGCGCCGCCTGAGGAACCGTGTGTCCGGTGTCGAACTGCGGTTTAGGGAAACGCGAATCCGCTGATGCGACCATGGCAGAAAGCAGGCCGATCACCGAGAAGAATGAACGCTTTATCGTTGAACGTGCGAAAGAAAACATCATAAATCCAAGGGCCGTCCTTTGTTGCGGCTAATCGAGCTTTTCCTTCAGCAGATACGGCTGAGAAGCGGGGACTTGACTGAAGGCTTGGGCGGGACAGGCCTCGGCGATGCGGCACACGTTACAGTGGACGCAGCGGTCGTGTCGCACTTGGAGATAAAGCGAGCCGTTGCCGAAGTTCGTGCAACCCTTGACGCACAACCCGCAACCTGTGCAGAGCGGCTCGTCGATCATGTATTCGAAATAGGGGCTCTCGATATACGTGCGCCGGATTGCGCCCGTTGGACAGGTCTGGTTTTCCGCCGCCTCGTCGAGTCTTGCCGCATCGGGTTTGAAGTAGCCGAAGCAGAGTTTGCAGTAACCGCACATCTCAAAACCGTGAACGCATTTGACCGCGGAGGGCTGCAACACGCACTCGGTTTCGCATTTGCCGCACTGGATGCATTTGCGCGGATTGATCTGCCAGACTTTTCGCTCGCCGGACGGACGGCTGGAGGCTTTTGCCGCGACAGCCGCAACCAGCGCGCCCGCACCGGCCCGCAGCAACCACGCCACCGCATTGCGGCGCGTCACATGTCCATCCTTCTCGTTCATTCCCGCTTCGTCTCCTCTCTCAGTGCGCTTCCAGCCAGGTGTCGCCAACGCCGATGCTGACATCCAGCGGCACGCCGATATCGATCACCGTGGTCATCGCCTGCTTCACGAGGTCGCGGACGGTTCCGACCTCTTCTTTGGGCACATCGAAAAGCAGTTCGTCGTGGATTTGGAGCACCATGCGCGTTTTGAGCCGCCGGGCTTTCAGTTCCCTATGGACGCGCACCATCGCCAGTTTGATAAGGTCGGCCGCCGAGCCTTGCACCGGCGTGTTGATGGCATTGCGCTCGGCCGATTGACGCGAAGTGGCGTTGCGCGAGGCGATATCGCGCAGAAACCGTCGACGGCCGAGAAGAGTTTTCGCGTAACCCGTGGCGCGTGCGTCTGCGATCGCCTGATCCATATACGTTTTTATGCCAGGATACTGCTTAAAATAAGTCTCAATCAGGTCCGCCGCCTGTTTGCGCGGCACATGGAGTCGCTGGCTCAGCCCGAAGGCGGAGATGCCGTAAATGATACCGAAATTCACCATCTTACAGGTGGAGCGCATTTCGGGGGTCACCAGCGCGGGCATGACGCCGTATACGCGCGTGGCGGTTTCGGAATGGATGTCGGCTCCGCGCCGGAAGGCCTCGGTCATTCCTTCGTCCTTGCTCAACGCGGCCATCACGCGCAGTTCGATCTGCGAGTAGTCGGCCGAGAGCAGCACATGGTTCGCATCGCGCGCCACGAAAGCCTCGCGGATCCGCTGACCGCGTTCCGTGCGGATCGGGATGTTTTGCAGATTCGGGTCGGAGGAGGAAAGACGCCCGGTCTCCGTCAAGGCTTGTGCGAAGGTGGTGTGGACGCGTCCGGTCGCGGGATCGACGCACTCGGGCAGCTTGTCCACATAAGTGGATTTCAGCTTGCTGCACATGCGGAACTCGAGGATGAGCGGCACGATCGGATGCCGGTCCTGAAGTTTGAAGAGCACCTCTTCGCTGGTGGCATACTGTCCCGTGGCGGTGCGTGCGGCATCGGGATCGATCTTCAAGTGGTCGAACAGGATCTCGCCCAACTGCTTGGGCGATGATGGGTTGAAATTGCCGCCGCCCAATTCGCGGATTTTGATTTCGAGATCAAGCAATTCGCGGTCCAGTTCACGTCCATAGGCGTGCAGCGCGTTTTCGTTGATGCGGACGCCTTCGGTCTCCATGTCAAGCAGCACGTCGATGAGCGGCTCCTCGCATTCCGCCAACGCCTTCAGGCATCCTGCCTCGCGGGCCTCTTTGCGCATCAGCCGATCGAGCTGCAGGGTCACATCCGCGTCCTCGGCGGCGTAGTCGCTAATCGCTTCGGGGGACAGCTCTCCCATGTTTCCCTGTTCCACGCCTTTCTTCTTTTCGCCGATCAACGCGGTGATGGGAATGGGATTATAATGAAGATACTCTCTCGCCAAGTGGTCCATACCGTGACGGTCGGAAGCGTCGATCACGTAATGCGCCAACATGCTGTCATGCAATTCTCCTCGCAGCTCAAGTCCGTATTGGCGGAAGATGGTGAGGTCGAATTTGGCGTTGTGGCCGATTTTGACCTTGAAGGGATCGGCGAAGAGCGGCGCAAAACGCTGAAGGAACGCGCGCCCCGCCTCGCGGTCTTCGGGCACAGGCACATACCAGGCTTTGCCGGGGGCGGTCGCGAAAGACATGCCCACCAAACGGTCGTGCCGCGGATCGAGTCCGGTCGTCTCGGTGTCGAATGCCCACTCCGAGGCTTGATCCAGCGCTTTTAACAGAGAAAGAATCTGCTCTTCGCTCTTCGCGCAAACATAGGCGTGGGGCACGTCCGACAATGTCTTATAGGCGTTTTCGGCTTTCACGGCGCTAACGGTCTCAAAGGCTTCGCCCAGCATTCGTTTCCCGATCGCGAACAACTCGTATTTCTTAAGCACGTCCCGCAACCGTTCGACATCGGGATCGCGGCGGGCCAGGGCATCCAGCTCAACGGAGACCGGCACATCCGTGCGGATGGTGGCAAGGAAGCGGCTTTGCCGTGCGCTTTCGGCTCCGGCCGCCACCTTCTCCGCGAGTTTACCCTTCAGCTCGGCCGCATGCGCGATGATGTTTTCGATGTCGCCGTACTGCGCTAAGAGCGCGTTCGCGGTCTTGTCTCCCACGCCCGCAATGCCGGGGATATTATCGGAGGCGTCGCCGGCCAGGCCCAGATAGTCGATCATCTGGCTGGGCGAGGTGAGGCCCCAGTGCCGGCATACGGTCGCGACATCGTAAATCTCGGCGGGCGCGTTGACCCTGCCCGGGCGGAAAAGGAACGTCGTCGGGCCCACGAGCTGCGCGATATCTTTGTCGGGTGTCGCAAGAAAGGTGGTCCAACCGGCGGCCTCGGCCCGCACGGCCAAGGTTCCCATCACGTCGTCCGCCTCGAAGCCGTCTACGCGCAGGATCGGGATTCTCAGCGCCTCGGCCAATTCGATTGCCATGGGAATGGCTGCCGCGAGGTCTTCCGGCATTTTTTGCCGCTGGGCTTTATAGGCGGGAAAAGCTTCATGCCGGAAAGTGGGCGTGGTGGAATCCAAAACCAGTGCCACGTGGGTGGGGGCGTGCTCGTTGAGAATCTGTAAAACGCTGGAGGCGAAGGCGGTCAACGCCGAGGTGTTGATGCCGTTGCTGGTCATGCGCGGATCTTTAAGGAAAACAAAGTGTCCCTTATATAACAGCGGCATCACATCGATCAGAAAAAGTTTTTTGGTGTCGCTCACAATCGCTCCCCGCTTCCCATAGATAAAACACATTCTGGTTTTTTCATAGTATACGGGCTTTTAAGCGGCCTTGTCGAGACTGGGGATGGAGGACTCTTCCACGGTTTAAAATGCGAGAGGCCCCATCTTCTTTTACTGTCGTGCAGTTGTGTTTGACGGTCTCTGAGATTGTGTCTAAACTGCCCAAATCAGATGTGACTCGGTTTGAGAACTGTTTAATTATAAAAGGTGGCGTATGAATCACGTGAGAGGCTGTTTTGTCCTGTCATCCATTGTCGCAACAGCCGTTCTTTTTGGCGCGGATGTCGATATCGCGGCCAGAGGGCCTGCCTCCGTTATTCCCAACGACGCCTCCGCTATTGCCCGTATCACATCGCTCGGTGACGATGGTCCCATCCGACTTGAAGGCGAGTGGACGAACAGCATCCTGCAGGTTCAACAGAATGTCGCTACCGGCGCGGTGGTCAGAATGTTCGACGGCGTAACCAATAAAACCCTGCTGGTCTCCGCCCTGAAAATCGCTGACGGGCAGTCCGACTTGACCATCGGCGAAAGCGAAGGGGACGGCGTTGTATCTGCTCTTACGCCCGGTAGCGGCCTCCTTCTTGAGAACGCGAGTGCGGGTGCCGTGCTGACCGTGAACGCCGACGTCGTCAACAACACAACCGCGACCACCCTTTCGAAGGCCGGTGCGGGAAAAGTGGTCTTGACGGGAGCGAACGCCTATTCAGGGGCCACCTTGATCGACGAAGGAGAATTGGCTTTCGGCGGAAATTCCACCCAGACCCTTGTCGGTGTGATCAGCGGCGCAGGTTCTCTGGTCAAGGAGGGGGGCGGACGCTTGGCTCTCACGGCTGCGAATACCTATGCAGGCCCCACTGTGATTAGCGGCGGCATGGTCATCGCCTCGAATAACGCCGCCTTTGGGTCAAGCGCGGCCGGCACCTTCATCTCGAACGGCGGAACGCTCGATATCGGCGGATCGGCGTCTGACCAGACGATGAACTTAAACGCCGAGCAGATCACGGTCAGCGGCGCGGGCGTTAACGACCGTGGCGCAATCATCAATGGATCCCCCCGGTCGCAATACAACGCGCTGCGCTTGGTCTCGCTTGCGGGCGACACGACTTTTGGCGGCGAAGCGAGCGGATCGCGCTGGGACCTGCGTAATGTTAACGGGACTTCGACCCTCACCATGAACGGGCACACGCTGACCAAAGTGGGGCCCAATCTGTTCGGTCTGACCGGTGTTAACGTCACTCCTGACGGCGACACCGCCGCTATCGACATCAAGGAAGGCGGTGTGACGATTGAGGTTGGAACGACGATCGGCGGCAGTTTTGCAAACACGCTCACGGTCAGGAACGGGGCTTATTTCGATTTTTATTCGATCTATAGCAAGATTGCGTGGAGTTTGGTCATGGATAATGGTGCCCGACTTTACTCCCGTTCGGGCAACAGCACCAACCAGAGCATTTGGGCCGGGCCGGTTACCCTGAATGGCAGCGGCCGAATGGACGGCGCGGGCAACAGCGTGTTCAGCCTCAGCGGCGACATTTCCGGTGCGTCCGGAAATGTGATCAAGACCGGAGCCGGATCAATCACCTATTTTACAGGTGCGAACAATACTTATGGCGGGTTGACGTCCGTCAGCAACGGCACGTTGTACGCGAAATATCCCGGCTCATTGCCGGGGTATGACACCGGCAAGCTCACCGTGGCCGCCGGCGGTACGCTCGCCGTCTACGCGAGCAATGGGACCGTCGGCTGGAACGTCGATCAGATTCGTGATTTGAGTCATGCGTCGACCTTTACGGCCGTCAATGCCGCGCTCGGCATCGACACGGGGTTCGCTTCCATGGACTACCCGTATGACATCACCAATCGCATGGGGATCACCAAGCTGGGCAACAACACGCTGACGCTTTCCGGAGCCACGACGTATCGCGGCGACATGCGAGCCTATGGCGGGAATCTGGTGTTTAACGGCGCTGGCAACCATGAAATCGGCACCCTGTATGTCGGAAACGGTTCGGTGTTCCTGACCAACAGCTCGCCGATGTGCGCGTATGTCGACAAGAACAATGCCTATGTCGGCGAAGGATCCTCTGATCTCGGGCGCATGACCGTGGGCGGGAACTCGGCTTGGGGTGGCTATTTGTACACCCAAAATGTGGCTCAGACAACACTCATGATCGGCAACAGCGGCCGAGGCGTGCTCACCCTTCAGGATAACGGATCGGTTACCCAACGGCTGTATGTCGGCAATGCGGCGGGCAGTGCCGGCGCGGTCTATCAGAAGGGCGGCAAAATGCACAACTGGGGTGGCTCCGCCAGCGACGGACGCATCGGCATGACCGGCTACGGGTACTACGAACTGACCGGCGGCGTCTTTACCAACAACGGCTATTTCCACCTCGGAAGAGACTACTCCGGTGTTGGTATCCTAAAGCAAACAGGCGGGGCCTTTGAAATGGGTAGCAAGTATAACGGCCAGCTCGGCCTCAGTCGCGGCGGCACGGGTGTGGTATACACGGCAGGCGGCACCTTCAACACGTCAGTGGGAATCAACATTGGTGAAAGCTCCGACAACAACACGCAACGGGGCTTCGCGGAATTCACCGTCGATGGCGAGGCCGACGTGAATATCAACGGGACTATCAACATGGCCGACCGCACCAATATGTTCGCGACCGTCAACCTCAATGGCGGTACACTCTCGGCGAACATCTTTTCAAAATCATCGGCTCGCGCCGGTGCGCTAGCGCTCGTTAATTTCGACGGCGGCACGTTCCGGTCACGCATCGCAGGTAATATTTTTAACACCGGCGCGAATGCGCCCGATGCCGTGAACATCTATGCGGGGGGCGCGACCTTCGATACCACCAACCTCGTGAGTACGATCAGGTCCGGTTTGCTCAGGCCCGCCGGTAATGGTGTGTCCGGCATATCGCTTGCTTCCCGTAGCGGCTACATCGGACCGCCCATGGTCACCATCGTCGGCGGTGGCGGAACCGGCGCAACGGCCATCGCGCAGTTCGACTCTGCGAGCGGCTTCGTGAACGGTATAAACGTCACCTGCCCGGGGTATGGTTACACCAGTGTGCCGACCGTCGTTTTCTCCGGCGGCGGCATCACCAACCAGTACACGGCGACCGCCTCTCTGGGTGCGAACGTCAGCGGCGGTTTGACCAAGCTGGGCACGGGTTCCCTCACGCTAATGGCCGCCAACACCTATGCTGGCGCGACGACCATCAGTAACGGATTCTTAATCATCGCTGCGGCCGAAGCCCTGCCCACCGGCACGGATATCAACGTGGCTGGCGGTGTTCTGGATCTTGGCGGATTCTTTCTGACGAATGGCGCGATTACCGCTAGCGCCGGTAAAATCTTTAACGGCGCGCTCGTCAGCGACAGCTTCACCAAGGTCGGAGATGCGATGATGACGCTTGCCGTACCGCTTTCGGCAACCGAGCCGATTAGAATTGAAGGTGGCGTCTTGAGGCTGCTGGGTGCCCAGCCCGGTCTGTTTGAGGCGCCTGTGAACGGTGCGTTCAATATCACAGACGATATGACGACGAGCATTGTGACCCGCCTCACGACCCGCATGGCCAACATCGTGTACGCCGAGCCCTACAACGTGACTTGGATCTACAGGGGGTTTGTCTGGAACCGCGCGGCGACCAACGAGACGTGGACCTTTGCCGAGAATTTCGACGACAACGTTAAACTGACGATCGATTCCACGGTCATGATCGCCAACGGTGCCTCTTGGAACGTGCCCACGATCTCTACCATCACCCTAGCTCCCGGGCCGCATGCCTTTGAAGCGCGTTTCGGGCAAGGCACCGGTGGCGGCGGACCGGTCTACTCGGACTGGTGGAAAACGACGGCATTCGGCTTCGGGGTTGACTTCCTGGGACGTAACGAGACCAATATCGCGAATTACGTCTCGTTGACCGATTCTGGCGACGGCAGCCTGTTGACGACGGTAGCCTATGCGAATAATCCGTTGTCCGTCGATTCTTCGCTTGAGGTTGCGGAGGGTGCCGTACTGGACCTCGGAGGTAATGTTCAGTCTTTGATTGGCCTGAGCGGTTTTGGCACGGTCAGCAATGGTACGCTCACGATCACCGGTACGCTCGCGCCCGGCGGCGAAGGCGTCCTCGGGGCCCTCCCGCTTGCGTGTGACACAACGCTTTCCGGTACGTTGCGGGTGGATGTGAGCGAGACCGGCACCGACAGCCTCGTTGTGACGGGCTTGCTGACATTGTCCGAGACGGCGACTGTGGAGGTTGCCAATCCCGAACTCTTGGATACCCATAAGACCTACACGATCGCCTCCGTTTCCGGTGGCGGCCAGATCAGTGGATCCCTCGTTTGGACGAACCGGCCGAATAGCCATTGGAAGGTGATGCTGATGACGGACGGTTCTTTGAGATTGTACTATGTTACCGGCACGATCATGCTGTTGCATTAATGTTTTTTTGACAGGGACTCCAACGGCGTGCCGGACACTGTTCGGCGCGCCGTTTTCATTTGATGTAACGGGGCCTTCGATCATCTCCGTGAGCCGCAAGTGACGACTAAGGGACTGGCCTGAATGGCGCTAAGATAAGGCCAACACCTTCTTGGTCAATGGCTTGCGCCGCTTCGTGTCCGGCAGCGAACGGAAGATGGTTTCTCTCGTGATCTGCTCCATGCGCTTGAGCGTCCGCTGAACTTCCCGCCCGTTGGCGATCGCCTCCCGCATCGCCTCGAACGGCTCTTTCGAAAGGGCGACCGAAACGGTCTTGCCCTTTTCCTTGCGCGTCCACTGGTAGCACGGGGCCGGCGCCCGGCCCCGGTTCTGAACATAGCCGTGGCTGACCGGCCCCGTCCGCGGGAGACTCTTGAGCAGCCGCCCGGCTCCACGGGGAGGATCCGTCGCGGATCAGCTTCAAAGACGCGGTCGACGCGCTTTGCGTGTCTCTCGCATGCGGGGCCGGCGCCGCATCAGGAAAACACGTCCGTCCCCTCGACGTGCCGCTGGAACTGAGCGCGAAAGACATCGTGCCGCTGCGGCCGAACCGCACGGAGCCGAGGGCGGTGAAGCAGCGACCGAAGAATGCCAGTTGCTTATCAGCCCTCGCCGCCAGTTCAAGGAAATCCCGCCCCGAACGTCGTACAAAAAGAAGAAGCCAAACACCTTAATCCTAGCGTCATTCGGGACAGGTCTTAAGAGACTCTGTCGGTTTCCGCTCTGAAGATCGCTGACGGGCAGTCCGGTTTGATGATCGGCGAAAACGAAGGGGATGGCATCGTATCGACCCTTACGTCGGGCAACGGCCTCCTTTTTAAGAACCAGTGTGCCGGTGCCGTGCTGACGCTGTTCGAGACGGCGACGTGGAGGTCGCTGATATCGGACTTTTGGATACCCGCAAGGCCCGCCCTCTTCCGTTTTGCCGCAGGGCAAAAGGCAAAGTGAAAGGTCCCGAAAATAAAATCGCGATATTCATGGCCTTGCCCCGTGTTTGTCGGGATACCCTTGTGATAAAGCCGAATTGAACCGGACAGCGGTGACGAGTCTCATCGGATTTTCCGCTTGCGTTTGACCCATGGCGAATGAGTTATCGGCGGTTTCAGGCGTATTGAAATCTAGCTCTGATTCTGCATAGAGTGCCTGTGCGCAGTCGGGACAGAGTCCATGACTAAACTCAATGTCGGCGAGCGTCTTAATGAAGAGTTCGATATCCGTCCATGTTCCTTCCGTGGTGCGCGCTTTTTTGCAGCGACAGCAGATCGTCTGTAAAGGGTGACGCATGTTCTGAAAAGGGTTTTCTTTGAAAGCGTTGCGGTGTGTGTCGGCACGCAGAAGATAAATCAAAAGAGCGTGTTTGTTCCGCGGAGGCCGCAATGAAATTTTGGAGACGGAAAATAGACTGTGAACGCCATGTGTTGAAACCGTGACTTCAGTTTGCGTTTGTTTCGAGTCTGGACTGACGAGGCGGAAGGGTGGATAACGTTGACATAAAGGCTGAAAACTTATTTTTCCTTTTTGCAGTTCCAGCCATTGCCTGGCATTCGCATTGATGCCGACTTCGCGTCCGCGACGATCAAACACAAGAAGACCATCCGAAGTTTGTTGGCCGGGAAACATAGGACGCCGTTTATAACGCTTGTAAATAAGATGTTTGCTTTTCCGTGTGATGGATCGGCGGAACTTTTTCAAGATTTGTGCGAAGACGGCGAAAGTTCGCCGGCTTTGGCTATTGATGTGACTTATAAAATGGGCCGGTCTGTTTTTCATGACAGGACATTTCCGATTTTGACGGATTGAGGGCGGAAATGACGGTCGCCCTCCTGCTTTTCTTTTGAGGCGGTTCATCATTAGCGTGTTCAAGCCCTTTTCGAATCGCAATAAGAAGGATATCCGAGGAGGTGGTTCCTAAGTCCATGGCAATGCTCTCCACGCGTGTTGCCAGATCGGATGGCAATTTGACTTTTAGCGAGGTGAACTCCGATTGATTCATATTGACAGTGTAGAGCATTGCACTACACTGGACAAGTGTATATTTGTCACGCAAGACAGCGCGGCGCGGTTTGCGGATGGGGCGAGATGGATGACGTGGCGCGCATGAATAAGCGGCCTGCGGGAAGGGGAACAGGTCTGCGCTCGATCCGAAGCTTTTTTTGACCCGACGCGCAAAGGATGATAAAGTGCTGTTTATGAGAAAAGAAGCTTCCTTACCTGTTCGCTTGGATTCCGAAGAAAAGCGTCGACTGAGAGAAGTTGCTGAACGGATGGGGGTGACTGTTTCGGCCCTGATTCGCATGTTGGTCCGTTCTTTCGTTGATGAATATGATCGGCAAGGCGGCCGTTTGATTTTGCCTCCCGATTGGAAAACGACGCTGGCGCCACAATCGGCGATATCTCGAAAAGTTGCGGAAGCACCTGTCACTTATATGAAAAAGGGACAGGAAAAAAGGGGACAATAGGGGGGATATCGGCGTTTCTTATAGGCCGAATCGTTAATAACGATTAGAAGAGTGACAGGGTCTTAGCCGCGTTGTCCGTGACAAGCGACTGAACGGCAATAAATGGGCGAGTGCGGATTTCTGCGGACGAAACACGCAACCGCATCCGAGCCGAACTCCTAAGTCTTTTTCTCGATGAGTTCCCGTTTCGGCAGAACGGAATCGCATCCGGAGTCCTCGACCACCCGTCCCGCGTCCAATACCACGAACCGGCGGCACACGCGTCGCGCGAAGGCGGCGTCGTGCGTGGCGACGATCAGCGCCGCAGACTGCTCGTCCAACAGCGCGGCGAGTTCGTCCCGTCCGACCGGATCAAGCGACGCGGAGGGTTCGTCCAGCAACAGCAACGGCGGCTGCGCCACCAGCGCGCCGGCCAGCGCGACGCGCTGGCGCTGCCCCTGCGAGAGCGTATGCGGCGAACACGCCGCGACGTCCGCAAGCCCCAACCGCGCGAGGACGTCGCGGACTCGCTCCCGCACGTCGTTCGCCGGCATGCCCCGACGCTCCAGCGAGAACGCGACATCGTCCGATACGCAGGGAAACAGAATCTGATCGTCCGGCGTTCCGAACAGCATGCCGATCCGCTCGCGCACGCGGCCCTCGTTTCCGGGGACGAGCGGTTCGCCGCCCACCTCGATCCTCCCCGCGAACGGCACCAGTCCCGCCGCCGCCTGAAGCAGCGTCGTCTTGCCCGCGCCGTTGAGTCCAAGGAGCGCAACCCGCTCGCCTGCGGCGATCCGGAGCGAAACGCCGGAAAGAATCGTCGGTGCCCCGTCGCGGTAGCGCACCGACACGTCCTCGAACACCAACGCCGGCGCGCCGCCCGGCGCGGTCGACGGCCCCGTATCGGTCGCCGTCCGGCTGCCGCCGATTCCAAACCCGCGGACTTCCATGGCGGCACCCACGCGTTCGGCCCGCGCGACCAGACGCA
>CAZTDL010000007.1:0-22990 GCA_964612775.1 uncultured Lentisphaeraceae bacterium | reverse complement strand
CGCCTTCGCGGCCGCGTCGAGCGAAACGAATCCGTAACGCCGCCAGACCGCACGGCCAAGACTCATGCGCTTGGGAGGCATCGTGCCGCCGTGCGTCGTGTTGACTCCGGTATAGTAAAGCCAAGTCTCTTCATCCGTCGTTGCCGCCGTGCTGGACACGTTGAGGATGTAGCCCGCGTCGAACGATCCCGGCGGACCGTTCGGAATCACGACCGTTCGCGGTGATGTCCGCTGCCAGCTTTCGCCGTCCGCGCTGGTGACCAGCTACACGTCGATGTGCCCGTCCGCACCGCTCTGTTCCGGCTTCACCATTTTTTCGGGAATAATATCGGTTAGGCGGAACAGGGTCGGGAAGCCGAGAAAACCGGCCGCGTGCGGCAGGACGGTCATGTTGTAGACCTCCGTCCGCTGTTTCGGACCTTTCGCCCACGCGTCGTCTTCCTCGTCGGGCGCGAAGACGAGCTTGGGTTCGCTCCACGTCTTGAAGTCGCGGCTGCGGGAGAGCCAGACGGTTCGGCGGTTGACGCCGCGCCAGTCCCAGTGGCGCTTGTGGTAGGCCAGATAATCGCCCGTGCGGGGATCTTGGGCGAGCGTGATGGTGTCGTGATACATGAAGATCGGTTGCCTGATTTCCGTCCAGTGCAGGCCGTCCGGGGATGTGGCGGCATGGTAACCCTTCTCGACGCGCGAACCGACCAGCTTGTAGCGTTTGGCGGGGTCGGTTTCCCTGCGGTCCAGCAGGACGCTAGGACATGCGAACCCTTTGAAGACGATGTTGTTGGTCTTGGAGCCTTTGTGGCTATAGATGCCGAGCGACGGCTTATCCCAGTGGATACCGTCCTTCGACGTGGCGTAAAGCATCCCGCCGCCGGCGTACCAGAGACGGAAAAGACGGTGCGTTTCGTCTTCGTAGACGGAACCGCAGGCGTAGACGCGGCAACCTTCCCACGGACGGTCCGGGCAGAGGACCGGCGTTCGGTCCGTTTGCGCGGGATGGATTGTTCGGACGACTCCCCGTTGGCTGGCGAGTCCCGAATCGTCCGCGAACAGCAGGGGCAACCCTTTTTCGAGAAGGATGGCGGGCGTGTCGCGCTCGGACGGGAAATCTCCGGTTGCGGCGGCCGCCGCCAGCGTGGCGACAGACAGCAGGACGGCATAGAACAGAGGATCTTTAGCGCGTATCATAAGCGGGGTCCTTCTTTTTTTTGTGTGGCGGTATGGCTCGTCCCGTGACTGTCCACCGAACCGAAATGACCATAACACTGTAACACGGACCTCTGGAAGAAAGCGTTCAAGAAAGCATTTTCCGTGTTTTTTGAACAGTGCGGACGTTGTTCGACGAGGTCTGGGCGGTTTCTGACGCATGCGATGAGACGTTGCGAAAGATGGGGTGGGGCTTAAAGAGGATACGCAGACTTGAAAAACAAAAGAAAAAACCCGAATAATTCGTGCGAAGGTTTCGTCAATATTGTCATAACATGTTATTCCGTAGATAGTTAATGATGGATGTAAAAAACGGGAATGAGGGCCTTTTTCATTGACTTTCGGTGGGGGAAGGTGTTGAATAATGTCACAAAAGGTCAAACCATGGCGTCAACGAGCGGACAGAGTGCAGGGGGAACGGTCGGATCAGGTTTACTGGTCGGGCAGTTTGCTCATGCGTTGGACCCGAAGAAGCGTCTGACAGTGCCTGCCGGTTGGCGGGATCTGATGGGCGATCCGTCGTACGTCTACGTTTTTATCGATCCGACAGAGAAGTGTTTGAATCTGGTTCCTCCGGCGGAGATGGAGGGCCGGATGGAAAAGTTTCGGCAACGCGCGCTTTTCGATAAGAACGCGAGTCGGGCTCTGCGGGCGATCGGGCAGAACTCGGAACAGGATCCGGTGGATGTTCAGGGCCGTATCCGCATCAGCGACAGGTTTTTGGAGTTTGCGAAACTGAGCGATACAGTCGTGATGATAGGTGCCGTGAATCGTATTCAGCTCTGGTCGCCGTCGTTGCAGCCTGCGGTTGAGAAGGTTGATCAGGCGGAGTTGGCGGCGGCGTTCGAGGCCTTGGATTTTTAGCGGGTCTGGAGGAACTATGCACCTGTCGGTGTTGTTGCGAGAAACCGTGGATGCCCTTGCGGTTGTTTCCGGTGGCAACTACATCGATGGAACACTCGGTGGGGCTGGGCATGCGTATGAAATTTTGAAGCGTGCGGGATCTGCGGGTCGGTTGCTGGGTATCGACCGGGACGAAGCGGCCTTGGAACGTTCTGCGGTTCGGCTGGCGGCGTTGCCTGGCGAGAAAGTTCTGGTTCACGGGGCCCATGGCGAGCTTCATCGATTGGCGGAAGCGAACGGTTTTTCGGCGGTGGACGGCATCCTGCTGGATTTGGGCGTATCGTCCGATCAGCTCGATACGCCGGGACGGGGGTTCAGTTTCCGCTTGGATGGACCTTTGGATATGCGCATGGATGCCTCCCGAGGGGAGTCGGCGGCCGATCTGCTCGCACGATTGGATGTGCAGACGCTCGCCGATGTTGTGAGAAGGCTCGGAGAGGAACCGCAGGCGCGGCGGGTTGCACAGGCGATTATTCGCGCGCAGTCGCGGTCGCCGATTACGACGACGGGACGGCTGGCTGAGGTGGTGAGCGAGGCCCTTGGCGGAAGAAAAGGTCCGCGGCATCCGGCGACGCGCGTGTTTCAGGCGTTGCGAATGGCGGTGAACCGGGAGATGGAGGACTTGGCGCAGGCATTGGAAGAGGGGCTGCGACTCCTTAAGCCCGGAGGTCGGATGGCTGTGATCACGTTCGAAAGCCTTACCGACCGCGTGGTGAAGCAGTGCTTCGCGGCACACGCCGGACGCTGGTTGTCGCTGCAACAGGGCGGCGAGAGATGGGAAGGTGAAATGCCCGCGGTGGTGAAGGTGACGCGGCATCCGCTCGAAGCGGGGCCTGACGAGCGGGAGGCGAATCCGCGGGCGCGTTCCGCGAAATTGCGGGTGATCGCGCGATGCGAACAGCCGGGCCAACGGTCCGGCAGGGTTTTTTGAGGCAGAAGAGCAGTTGATTTTTAGACGGCATAGCCACAGGAGGAGGTGACATGAGAAAGAATCGCAAAAGACAGGTACACGCAAAAGTGCTGCCGCCTTCGGTGGTCGGCATGACGGTGTTGATCGTGAGTTTGGTGTTGTGTTATTGGTTCATGGATGCAAAATGCGCTCAGCTGGGTCAGGAGATCCGCAAGCACGAGCAAAAGATCGCGGCGCTCGAAGACGAGCGCGTTCGGGAAGAGGCTCGCTGGAGCGAAAAGAAAACGCCTGAGAAGTTGGAGCAGGCCATGCTGCAACATGGAATCGCGATGAACTATCCGACGGCTGAACAGGTGGTGCGGATGGATGCGTCCGGTCAACCGGTCCCCGGGCAACTTTCGGTGGTCAGGTTCCATCGAAACCAGAACGCGGGTGAACGGGTGGCTAAGACGGACGCGAAGTAATTAAGGCCGGCGGGAGGGTGACTGGACGCCATGTTTGAACGCGGCATACAGATGCGTATCTGGGCCGTTGCGGCCCTGTTGTTTTTGTCGTTTTGCGGATTGGGCGCCAAACTTGCGTATTTGCACTTGTCCGATCATTCGAAAGTGACAGGCCGCGAATATAAGCGCACGTTGTTGGGTTTGCGCGGAAGCGTTTTTGACTGTAACGGCCAACAGTCCCCGATGGCTGTGAGTTTGCCTGCGCGTCAGTTTTATATTGATCCCCAGTCCGTCAAGAAAGAACATGACGTGCGGCAAATCGCGAAGACTGTCGCGGACTGTCTTTCTCTGAAGGAATCGGACGTGCTGGAGAAGTTCCGGCAGACCGATTCCCGCTACATCAAGTTGGGCTGTTCTCTCGACGATCACGTGTTTGAGGTGCTGTCGGATAGCAAACACATCAGCGGCATCGGTTGGGAAGATCTCGTTATCCGACGTTTTCCTCAGGGCCGCCGCATGTCGCATGTGTTGGGATTCGTGAACAATATGGGTGTGGGCGGAGCCGGAATCGAACAGCAGTTTAACCGTTATCTGACCGGCACGCCGGGGTTGATCGAGGGTGAGAAGGATGCGGGCCGCCGCGAGATTTTCAGCCGCCGCAAGGTGTATGTCCCCGCGATTACCGGCTCTGATGTTTATCTGACCCTTGATCATAACATTCAGTATGAGGTGGAGCGGGCGGTTCAAGAGACCGTGGAGAAATTCGAGGCGACGGCGGGATGGGCGATCGTGCAACGCATCAAGACGGGGGCGATTCTGGCGATGGCGTCGTATCCTGATTTCGAACCTGAGAACTATACGGATACCGCCCTCGACATCTGGCGCAACAATGCGCTGGCGATCGTGTATGAGCCGGGATCGATTATGAAGGCGGTGACGGTTTCGGCCGTGCTGAATGAACGTCTTGTTACGCCTGACACGATGATCGATGTCGGTGAGGGCGTGTGGTTTTATGCGGGGAAACCCTTGCGCGATCACGCGCATGGCCGCATCTCGGTGAGCACTGCGCTGAAAAAATCCAGCAACATCGCCTGTGCGAAAATGGGCCTCATGTTGGGAAACAGGAAATTGGAGGCGTATCTGCACGCGTTCAATTTCGGCAACAAACTGGGTATTGAGTTGCCGGGGGAGGAAAAGGGCATTCTGGCGCGTGTAAAAGATTGGGATAAACTGAAGCCCACGCGTATCCCGATCGGCCAAGGCGTGGCTGTGACGGGACTGCAGATGATCAACGTTTATTCCACTTTGGCCAACGACGGCGTGATGATGCGCCCTTATGTTGTGGAGAAGATTGTGTCCGCAAGCGGCGAGACGGTGTTCAAGGCCAAACCGGAAATCATTGGCCGTCCGATACGTGTGGATGTGGCGCGGAAGGTGCGCGAGATGCTGATCGGCGTGACCGAGGAGGGCGGCACCGGTAAACGGGCGTCTGTCCCGGGGTATTCGGTCGGTGGAAAAACGGGCACGGCGCAGAAAGCTGTGCCGGGCGGGTATTCCAGTACCGATTACTATGCGTCGTTTGTCGGTTTTGTGCCTGCGCATGAGCCGGTGTTCAGCGTGCTTGTCACCGTGGAACGTCCTCGTCCGCAGCACACCGGTGGTTTTGTGTCGGCTCCGGCCTTTGCGAAAATTGCGACCGCCACGGCCCGTTACCTTGAGATCGATCCCGATATGCCTCCGGAGGAAGAGGATAGCGAGGCGGGGCAACCTTAACGTTTTTTGTATCCCGATACCGGCAGAAGCCGGAAAGGTTTAGGCAAATGAGATTTTCGGATATTCCCGAGCTGGCCACGTGGGTGGAGGAGAAAGGCTCCGGCATAAGCTTCACCGGCGTGCAATGCGATTCCCGCAGGATTCGTCCGGGCGACCTGTTTGTCGCTTTGTCGGGAACGCATGATGAGGGCGGAAAATATGCGGCAACGGCACTTGCGAAAGGCGCTGTGGCTGTTTTGTCGGAGACGCCGTTGCGCGATGTCGCCAAGTGTGTCATACCGATTAAAAATGCGCGGCGCGTGTTGGCGTGTTTGGCTTCCGCGCTGAACGGCTGGCCTTCGAGGAATTTACGCGTGTACGGCATTACGGGCACAAACGGCAAGACGACAACCGCGTGGCTTTTGCGCGAAATGCTGCGTGCGGGCGGCGCGACGCCGGGCCTGCTGACGACCGTTCAGGTCGAATACGGTGGACGTTCGATTCCCGCCACGAGAACGACACCCGACGCCTGTGAGCTTCAGAGCCTGCTGGGGGCGATGCGGGGCGCGGGGTGCGATTCCGCCGTGATGGAGGTCTCTTCGCATGCTTTGGATCAGCAGCGCGTGGCGTCGCTCCGCTTTGCGGCGGCCGCGTTTACCAATCTTTCTCAGGATCATCTCGATTATCACGGCACGATGGAGGCCTATTTTCAAGCCAAGCAACGACTCTTTGCGCAACTGGCCCAAGAGTCGCCCGGAGCGTTGGCGGTCTGTTTTCGTGACGCGGGATATGGCGAGCGTATGGCGGCCTACATCGCGGGGCTTCCTCTGCGGTTGCGGACATGCGGCTTCTCCGCGGCCTCTGAGCTGAGGGCCGAGGATGTCGTTGTTACGACCGACGGCAGCCGTTTTTCGCTCATCACGCCGGACGGTCAGCGCCGGGCTTTGTGCGTTCACTTGGCGGGACGTTACAACATCGCCAATATGCTGTGTGCGGCAGGCCTTGCGTTGGATGCGGGCGTGCCGCCGGATGTTATTGCGCAGACGCTGGAGACGGTCAAGCCCCGATGGGGGCGGCTGGAACAGGTGCAGGCTCCCGGCCCCGCTACGGTGTTTGTCGATTACGCGCATACCGATGACGCGCTGACGAACGTCTTGGGTACGTTGCGCGAGATGACGCGCGGAAAGCTGATCGTCGTTTTCGGCTGCGGAGGTGATCGCGATCATCTGAAACGTCCGCTGATGGGTAAGGCTTGCGCCGCGTTGGCGGATCGGCTCGTGATAACGTCCGACAACCCGCGCAGCGAGGCGCCGGAGGCGATCATCGCCGAGATACTGGCCGGCATTCCCTCCGGGACGTCTTATGTGATCGAGCCGGAGCGGCGAGCGGCGATTCGACTCGCTTTGTCTTCGGCGGGCGCGGGAGATGTGGTGCTGGTGGCGGGAAAAGGACACGAGCCGTTTCAGGAGCTTGCCGGGCGCACGGTGCCGTTCGATGACCGACAGGTCGTTATGGAAGAAGCACGCCTGATCAAGGCGTCTGTCTAACGTGGGGAACTGCCATGGAAAACAGCGCACCTGTCATGGAGGCGCAAGTCTTTGCGGAATGGGTTTCTGGCGCGTGCCAGGCATTGCCGCCCGTGTTCTGCGGAGTTACGCAGGACTCGCGCAAAGTGAGCCGCGGATGTCTTTATGTGGCCTTGCGGGGTGAACGGTTTGACGGCCATCAGTTTGTGGCGCAGGCCTTCCGCGAAGGTGCCGCTGCGGCGATGGTTGAAACGTCATGGCAGGGGCCGGCGGAGGCGGTCTCATGGCCGCTCATTCGCGTGCCGGATACGCGGTTGGCGCTGTCCGCCGCGGCGCGCGCTTGGCGTGAAAAGAGCGCTGCGCTGCTGGTGGGGGTGACCGGCAGTTCGGGCAAGACGACCACGAAAGAGATGACGGCGACCTTGTTCGGAGCCGGAGGCAAAGTGTGTGCCACGCAGGGCAATCTCAACAACGAACTGGGGTTGCCGCTGAGCCTGCTGACGTTGCCGCCGGATGCGGATTTCGGCGTTTTTGAAATGGGCACGAATCATCCTGGAGAAATCGCGCGTCTCGCGGATGTGCTTCGCCCGAAGGCCGCCTTGATCGCGAGCATCGGCTGCGCGCACATCGAGCACTTTGGTTCCACGGATGCGATTGCGCGCGAAAAGGGGGCCCTGCTTCAATGCTTGCCGTCTGACGGCTTCGCGGTGCTTTGCCGCGAGACGGCTTGTTTTGATCTGTTGTCCGAGCTCTCAAACGCGCGCGTGGTGACGACGTCGCTGCGGCGGCAGACGTCGGATTTTAGCGGTGAGCTGCTGGAGCCGCTGACCGGGCTTCTCCGCGTAACCGAGCGCGAGACTGACGCGTCGACTCTGTTGCGCAGCGGACTTCCCGGAGAGCACAACGCGTCGAATTTGCTGTTGGCTTTTGCGGCGGCGCGGACTGTGAACATTCCCGCTCCGGCTGCGGCTGAGGCGTTGCGGGGGCTGGCCTTGCCGGGGATGCGCTGGGCCGTCTCGGAACACGGCGGCGTGAAGGTCGTGAACGATGCGTACAACGCCAATCCGCAGAGTATGATGGCGGTTTTGAAAACCTTTATGAAATGGCCGTGCGGCGGACGGCGCATTGTCGTTCTGGGCGATATGTTGGAGCTGGGAGAGCACGCCGAGTCCTTGCATCGCGATGTGGGCCGTTGCGTGGCGTCGCTGCAACCGGATCTCCTGATTGCAGTTGGAAAAGACACGGCACATTATGTTGTCGACGAGGCGGTCAAGGCAGGGTACGCTGTTTCGCATGTGAGCTGTTTTCAGGATGCGGTTGCGGCTGCGGCCGCCTTCGGAGAGATGGTCAGACCGGGTGACTGCGTATTGCTGAAAGCGTCACGCAGCATGAGATTGGAGCGGATTCTTGATGTTTGGAAAATATGATGGTGCGAGCGCGCTGATTCTGGGTTTGGGTATGAGCGGCGAGGCTGCGGCGTTGCTCGTGCTTGCGCGCGGCGGGCGCGTGTTGCTGATTGACGAGGGTGACGAGGCCAAGATGGCCGAGTCTGCGGCGCGCGTGCGGCAGGCGGGCGGCCGCGTTGCGTTCAACGTCGTGGAGTTGCCGCAAGAGCCTTTCGATGTATGTGTGGTGAGCCCGGCCTTCGCGATGAATCATCCGTGGGTCGTTGCGTGCAACAGGCGAGGGCTTCCGATGATTTCGGAGCTGGAACTGGGCGGCTGCTATTGGACGGGAAAAATTTTGGCGGTGACCGGAAGTAAAGGCAAAAGCTCGCTCGTCAAGTTTTGTGCCGACACCTTGGACGGCGCAGGAATTACGGCGTCGCCTGCTGGAAATTATGGCCTTCCGCTCTGTCGCTTGGCGTTGGAAAAGCCTTCTCTGGCGTGGGCTGTGACCGAAGTCAGTTCGTTTCAGATGGAGCATACCACGGCCTTCAGTCCAGACATCGCGATTTTGCTGAATATTCAGGCCGATCATCTGGATCGTCATGCGGATATGGCCGAATACAAGGGCCTCAAACTCAGCTTGTTCTCGGCCATGCGGCCGGGATCGGTCGTCCTTCTTCCGGCCGGCGTCGATGTGGCCGGGAAGGTGCCGGAGGGCGTGCGGCTTTTGCGATTCGGCGCGGATGCCGGTTGCGATTGGGCCTATGCCAGTCATGCGGTGATGGGGATGCTGAACGGGCGCCTCTGCAAGATCGAAATGAGGGGGTCCTGGTTCGATAACGAGATTTTGGGTTTGGCCGCAGCGGCGGGTGCGGCCGCGCTGATGGACGCCGGTCTGCAAGACACGCAGATCGAGAACGGTTTCGCCGATTTCCAAGCGTTGGCGCATCGTGTTCAGCCGATTGGCGTCAGTAAGCAGGGCGTGTGTTTTGTGGATGACTCTAAAGCGACAAGCTTGTCCGCCACGGCGGCCGCGTTGCGGATGGTCCGGAAGCCCGTCCGTCTGATTGCGGGCGGTCTTTTAAAAGAAAAGGACCTCGAAGGCATAAAAGAGTTGCTGACACAAACCACCAAAAAAGTATATCTTATTGGCCGTTGCGCTGAGCAGATGTTTCAGGCGTGGTCAACGCTGGTTCCTTGCGAAGAGTGCGGTACGCTCGAGTGTGCCGTCATCGCGGCGGTGCGAGAGGCTCAAGCAGGAGAAACGGTGTTGCTGTCGCCGGGCACAGCGAGTTTTGATCAATTTACAAGCTATCGGGAAAGAGGAGAACGTTTCACGGCTCAGGTTCGCACGGTTGCGGATCTCTGAACGTTTCTTTTCTGAGGGCGAGTAGGATAGGACAAGGAGACACAATGAATCGTCAAGTCATGCGTGTTGCTGCAGGTGTTAACCTGATCGCAGGTTGCCTCTTGTTGCAAGGGTGCGGTATGTTTGGAAAGAAGACGGATCAGCCCGTGACGCAGTTGCCTGGTGGTGAACAGCCTCCGGTCGAAGTGCAGCCTGTCGAACCCGTTACGCCCGTGTTGCAGGCTGAGACCGCGCCTGTTGAGTTGCCTGCGGTCCAGAGCACGACGGCGTACACGATCCAAAAAGGCGATACGATTTCTGCCGTCGCATACAAATACAATTTGCGTTGGCAGGATGTTGTGGCCGTGAATCCCGGGATCTCGCCGAACCGCTTGCGCGTGGGTCAGGTGATTCAGTTGCCGGGTATCGTTGATTTGGGGAAAGTCCGTCATATTCCGGTGACGACGCCGAAAGTGTCGGCTCCGAAGGTGTCGGCCCCGAAGGCGAAGTCGCATTCGTCTGAGTTGTCCGGTCCCGAAACGACGTACGTTGTGAAATCGGGTGATTCGCTTTCCGTGATCGCGTATAAGCATGGCGTCAAGACCTCTGTTCTGCGGGAGGCGAACGGACTCAAGACGGACCGCATCGTTGTTGGTCAGAAGCTGAAAGTCCCGGGCGCTAAAAAGCATCCGGCTGCGGCGGCTTCGTCCAAGAAGAGTAGCGCTGCCGCTCCGAAGACGGTTGCGCCGAAGACGTCTGTTGCGCCGAAAGCCGCAGCTGAGGCCCCTAAGGCGCCGGAGACGGTCACGCCGCCGCCGCCCGCAGCGGCTGAATCTTCCGCCGCGACTGCTGCACCGGTTGAGTCCGCGCCTGTAAAGGTGGATGCGGCTTCGCCGGCACCTGTCGCCGCGCCGGCCGGAAGCGATGCGAATATTCAGACCTACACGGTGAAAGAGGGCGAGGATCTCTACGCCGTCGCGATCCGCTGGGGCGTGAGCCCGAGCGATCTGAAGGCGTTGAACAACCTCACGACCACTGATTTAAAGGCGGGTACCGTTCTCAAGATCCCCGGCGGCGCTCAATAACATCAGGATGATGTAAATGCGCAAGACGCTGACTACACTCGCGTTGACCGTAGTCATGCTGCTGGGTTTAGGAATTGTACTGCTGGCGACCGCCAGCGCAGTGCGGGCACAAGGCTTATACGCCGACCCGCACTTTTTTGTTAAACGCCAGTTGTTGTGGCTCGCTCTCTCGGCGGCGGTGGTTTTTGCCGCTAGCCGTTTCGATTACCATTGGTGGAAAGAGACGCCGCTGTTGACGGTCGGTTTTTACGTCTTGGTGGTGATTGCTCTGCTGTTGGTCTTCTGTCCCGGAATCGGCGGCAGGGTCAAAGGCAGTTTCCGCTGGCTCAATCTGGGACCGCTGCGCATGCAGCCCAGCGAGTTTGCGAAAATTGTGACCGTCATTGTGATGGGCGTGTGGATGGACCGCATCGGCTGGCGTGTGCGGCAGTTCTGGAAGGGCGCCGTTTTTCCTGCGGTCGGTTTGGGCCTGTTGGCCGGCCTGCTGGTTTTGGAACCCGACTTTGGCTCAACGATGGTGGTTTGCGTGGTCGGCGGGGCCATGATGTTTGTGGTCGGTACTCGTGTCCTTTATCTTTTGCTTTTCGGTGCGGGAGGCGCGTCGGTTGTCGGTATGGTTCTGTTGACGAACGCGAATCGCATGGAGCGGATCAAGGCTTGGCTGCATGGCGAAGACAGCGTTTCGTCTGCGGCTTATCAGTTGAAGCAAGCTATTTTGGCGTTCGAGAACGGTGGTCCGTGGGGTGTGGGGTTTAATCAGAGCATCCAGAAATATAATTATCTGCCGGAGGCGCACACCGATTTTATTTTCGCCATCGGTGGAGAGGAGTTCGGATTCATCTTCTCAATCGGCGTTCTGCTTTTGTATGCGTTGATTCTGGTATGCGGTGTCCTGATCAGCATGCGCGCGCCGGATCGTCTCGGCCGTCTGCTGGCTTTCGGCATGATGCTGTTGCTGGTTTTTCAGGCCGCGTTCAATATCGGCGTGGTGACGGGGTGTCTTCCGACCAAGGGACTGGCTTTGCCGTTTATCAGTTACGGGGGCACGAACTTGGTTACCGCATTGTTTGCCGTCGGCACGTTGATCAATGTCGGTCGACATGTCGATGTCTTTGATGAGCGCATGCATACGCAGGTGGTGAAAAACGCGGCCATGCGGCTGTGACGCGTAATCAAGCAAAGCGAAATCATCGTCACGTCGAGATTGTTTTGGGCAATGCCCCTGCTTGTGCGAAAGCGCGCGTGTTCAAAAAAATCGCGATGCGAAACGGCTGGTTCCCGTTTGATGATGCGTTCGCCTTCGGCTTTGTTCCTGCGGTTCTTTGTTTTCTTGCCCCGTTCTGTGAACGATTGACGTCGGCTGGCTAGGCAAGGGGCGGTCCCGCAAAGGGGACGTTCTGAGATTCAAAGAATCGCAGAAGCCGACGTTTAGCAAGGGGTTTCAGAATGGCGAGCATTTCGTCTTCGCTCTTTTTGAAGGTGACCGCTAAGGCGTGGAGCGAAACCGGATGGCGGCAGACCAGCGCGATGATCGCGGCCTCGGACATTTCATCGGCCGCCGTCGTGGGCTCCGCGCCGCTGGCGTGCGCGTGAGGGCCGAAAAACGAAACGAGCGCTTGTAACCGTTCCGCAGGACAGGCGGTGACTGCGAGATCGGCCGGCGGGCGCACCGCAGTATTCAACGTGATGGCGTCCGGACAGAACGATTGCGCGAGATCGGCGATGCGTCTCGCCTGTTCTTCGTTGTCGTTGATGCCGGGAATGATGAAAACCTCGAGATCGAGTCGTCCGGAAAACTGCTGGCGAAACAGGCGATACCCGTCGATGATGGTGTCGAAGCGTAGCGAAGCATGCGGGCGTGTGATACGTTCAAAAGAGGCTTGGTCCCATGCGTGCAGCGAGATTTTGACCACGTCGGCCCGCGCGGCGTCACGCCTCACCTCCGGCAGGAAGAAAAGCGTGCCGTTGGTGAGAAGAAGCGAACGGCAGCTTGTCTCGTCGCGAACAAATCGGAAGAGCTCGCCGAAGGAGAGATGCAGCGTGGGCTCGCCTGAACCGCTGGCCGTGATGAAGTCGGCTGTCTTGCCGGACGCGAACCAGTCGCGTAATTCGCCGAGGACCTCGGCGATGGGAGGCGTGTCAGTCCGTGTCACTGTGGTCTGGACGGTAGCTCCCAGCTGGCAGAACCGGCAGTTGAGTGTGCAGGTTTTCGGCACTGCGAGATCGACGCCGAGCGAACGTCCATAGCGGCGTGAAGGAACGGGGCCGAAAAGGTGCATGAAGGGATTCATTCGTTCAATCGTTCGTGGTTGCGCTCATTCGTTCGGAGGTGCCCGTTTCAGCACGTGCTCGCCTGCACGAGTGAACGAAATGACGCGTGAGTCTGTGCTATTTTCCCTGAGCCAAGGTGTCGATCTGTTTGTCTAAACCGAAAATGAGCAGCTTGTCATCCGGCAGGATCGCTTGGTTCGCCGTGGGAATGATGATGGTGCGCGGTAGGGTCGGATCTTCTGCAAGTCGACGTACGCAGAGCACGGTGACGCCGAAATTCTTGCGGACCTCCGCTTCGGCAAGGCTCTTGTTCTGCAGCGATTCCGGGACATCGATTTCGGCGATGCTGAAGCCGTCCGAAATCTCGAAAAGATCGACGGAGCCCTTCGAAAGCAGGGTGCGGGCGAGGCGCTGAGCGCGGTCCCGGTTGGGGTAAACCACCACATCGGCACCGACACGTTTGAGGATCTTGCCGTGCATGTCAGAGTTGGCCTTTGCCACGACGGTGGGCACGCCGAGTTCCTTGCAATTTACGGTGGACATGATGCTGCCTTCGAGATTACTCCCGATCGCGACGACGACGACGTCGCATTCTTGGAATCCCGCATCTTGCAGGGTACGCGTATTCGTGGCGTCGCCCTCAATCGCTTTCGTCACAAACTCGGAGAACTCTTGGATAATATCGCGGTTCTTGTCGATCAACAGGACTTCCGCACCGCGCTGAGCAAGACTTTCCGCGAGCGATGCGCCGAAGCGGCCTGCGCCGATGATGCCAATTCGTTTCATGATAGGGTCCTGGGGTTATTATGTTCGGCCCGCGGGGCGCGGCCGGGTGTTGCTTCATTCGCGCGCAAGGGCTTGATCCAAGTCCGCGATGATATCGTCCACGTTCTCGATGCCGACGGATAATCGCACGAGATCAGGGCCGATACCGGCGGCGACGAGCTGTTCGTCGGTGAGCTGACGATATGGGTTGTGCTGGCGGGGTGGAGCACGCCGGTGCGGGCGTCGGCCACATGCACGACGATCGCCGCGAGCTTGAGACTGTCCATGAAACGGACGGCGGCCTGACGCCCGCCTTTGACTCCGAAGGAGATCACGCCGCAGGTGCCATGCGGGAGATATTTTTTCACGAGGGCCGCATCCTTTGAAGAGGGTAACCCCGGATAATTGATCCAAGAGACGGACGGGTGTTTCTCAAGAAAGGCCGCGACGGCCTCGGCATTGCTGCAATGGCGCTGCATGCGCAGGTGGAGCGTTTCCATGCCGAGGTTGAGCAGAAAGGCGTTCATGGGGGCTGGGGCGCTGCCGAGATCGCGCATAAGCTGGACGCGCGCTTTGACGATAAAAGCGGCCGCGCCGAAGGCTTCGGTATAGACCAGCCCGTGATAAGAGGGATCGGGCTCGGTCAATCCCGGAAATTTACCGCTGGCCTTCCAGTCGAAGCGGCCGCTGTCTACGATCATGCCGCCGAGCGCGACAGCGTGGCCGTCAAGGTACTTCGAGGTTGAATAGGTGACGATGTCCGCACCGAAGTCGATGGGGCGGCACAAAACGGGGGTGGGGAAGGTGTTGTCGACGATCATCGGGACGCCGTTGGCATGCGCGACACCTGCGAATTTTTCGATGTCAAGAATGGTCAGAGCGGGATTAGCGATCGTTTCGCCGAAAACTGCGCGGGTGTTGGGTTTGAAGGCGGCTTGGATTTCATCCGCGGTGGCATATGGATCGACAAAGGTGACCTCAATGCCGAGCTTCTTGAAGGTCACGTTGAAAAGGTTGGTGGTCCCGCCATAGATCGACCCGGACGAGATGAAGTGATCGCCGCTGTTGCAGAGGTTCAGAATGGCGATGAGCGAGGCGGCTTGGCCTGAGGATGTCATCAGTGCGCCGACGCCGCCTTCAAGCGCGGCGAGCTTCTTCTCTGGGGCCTCGGCAGTCGGGTTGCTGAGACGCGTGTAGAAATGGCCGGGGACCTTAAGATCAAAAAGGTCGCCGACCAACTCGCTGCTGTCGTACTTGAAGGTGGTGCTTTGGAAAATGGGAAGGACCCGGGGCTCGCCGTTCTTGGGCTGCCAGCCTTCTTGCACGCAAATGGTTTCTGGATGATATGACATAATAAATAAGGATGGGTTAGGAATGGATGTGTAACGGGTTAACCGACGACTATCTCTTCTACCGGATAACGGATGCGTTGGCCTTCATCTCGATTACCGATCATGAGCGCGATGGCTAACGGGCCGAGGCGACCCACAAACATGCACACGATTATAATCATTCTGCCAGCCGTAGACAATGACGGCGTGTGATTGATCGACAATCCGGTGGTGGCGACGCCTGAGATGGTTTCGAAGAGCAGCTTGGAGGCGTCGTCCGCTTTTTGCGGAAACTCGGTCCAGAGCAGCAGGCCGTAGGCGACGACGATGAGGGACAGGGCAAGGAGAAAGATGATGATGGACTCGCGCACGACCGTATTCGGAATGGTGCGGGACCAGATGACGGTTTCTCTTCGGCCTTTGCACATGGCGATGATGGTCATGATCAGGACCGCCACAGTAGTGGCTTTTACGCCGCCGGCGGCGGAACCGGGACACCCTCCGATCATCATGAGAATTCCCGTTGTGAGACGGCTGATTTCTTTAATCTGGTCCGTCGGGACGATGTTGAAACCTGCGGTGCGCGGCGAGATGGACTGAAACAGCGCGCAGGAGATTTTACTGGCCAGAGGAAGGTGGCCGAGGGTGTTTGACCATTCCTGCTGAAGGAAGAGGCCTGTGCCGATGAGAATGAGGACCATACTGGTGAAGAGCGCGATTTTTGAATGCAGGGAAATGCGTCCGCGCGTCATCAGATTCCGGCGCCAGAACTTGATGGTGACGAGGTTGTAGGTCACCAGAAATCCGATACCGCCGAAAAAGATCAGAATTTCGATCGCGCCCGTGAAGACGAAGTCGTTTTGAAAGGGAATCATGCTGTTGCTGTGCAGGGAAAAACCCGCGTTGCAGAAGGCGCTGATGGCATGAAATGCCGCATAGTAAAGGGCCGTCCATGTGTTGGGAAGGGGCGTCATGCCGGGATGAGGCATCATGTAACGCGACCAAAGAATGAAGGTGCCGATACCCTCGAATATCACGGTGAACCCCACCGTCCAGAACAACAGAGAGCGTATACCGGTGACCTTCCCCACGCCGTAGGCATCCATCAGGACGAATTCGTTTTGCACGCTGAGGCGCCGGCCGACCAGCACCAGCAGGAAGGTCCCGAAGGAGGTGATGCCGAGGCCGCCGAGCTGGATGAGCGTGAGGACGACCAATTGACCGAAAAGGGTGAGATCCGTGCCGATGTCCAGAACGGAGAGCCCTGTGACGCAGGTGGCGCTCGTGGCGGTGAAAAAGGCCGCCACGGGACCTAACCCCCGGCCGCTGGTGTTCGCCGCTGGGAGCGTTAAAAGAAGGGTTCCGATCAGAATGGCCAGCAAAAAACCCAAAGCCATCAACCACTGTGGGCTCAACGGTTGGGAAGGGAACTCTTTTCGGGTCAGCTTTTGAAGAATAGAAACCACGGGGTGAAAGGATAACAAAGCCTGCGCCTCTATTCAAGCACCGGCGGATGGGACGCGAAGGGTTAAAACAGGCGTTGAGACCTTCAGAAGCGCTTGATAATGAGGTTCTTTTGTGAAATGCTGCCTTCAACGTCGGCCGTTTCGCAATGGTTGCGCTGGGGTCAACGCATGAGGGGGTGGGCGCATGAAGATTTTATCGATCCGGAAACTGACCGACATCCTGATGTTCGTCGCGATGTGTTTTCTGACAGGTACGGGACTGCTGATCCATGACCGGCTGGTGCCGGGGTTTCGCGGTGGGCACGGTTTGACTCTGCTGGGTTTTTCGCGTCATGAGTGGGGAACCTGCCGTTTGTGGGCGGCCTATTTCCTGTTGGGCTTGATCCTCGTGCATCTCATTCTGAACTATACGTTCATCAAAAATTGCCTTGCCGCAAAGCGGACTTGGATCGTGATCGTTTTGGGACTGGCCGGACTTCTCGTCCTACTCTTCTTTCTGTTACTGCCGCTCGAACGGTCCGGAGATGAGACGCAAGGACATGGCATGGGGTTGCGGGGCGGGCTGCGGACGGAGACTGAACGTCAATAGACACGAGATGCTTATGGCGTGTTGACTGGCGGACTTCATTTGGTTATTATGCCAAATAACAAAACAAGGCGGTGTTTCATGACGAAAGCGGAAAAGGCGACTTTGGCGGCAAAGACCCGCGTGCTCAAGGCGCTGGCGCACCCGGCTCGGCTGTGGATGGTCGAGCGGCTGGAGACAGGCGAGCGATGCGTATGCGAACTGGTTGATGGACTTGAACTGGATTTCTCGACGGTCTCTAAACACCTGCTGGTGCTGAAGAATGCCGGCGTGGTGGCGGACGATAAGCGCGGCAAGCAGGTGTTTTACTCTCTGAAAGTGCCGTGCGTGCTCAATTTCATGCACTGCGTGGAGGCGGTCTTACAGAAAAAGTAATCGGTTTTTGGGCTGGTCTTTCCATAAACGGAGTCCCTCTTAAACGACAAAAGGCGTTATTCATGGATTGGAAAAGCGAGTGGAAGAAGTGGGTGTGGATTGTGGCCGCCTTTCTGGCGTGCTTCTATCTGCCGGTAGGGAACGCGCGTTTTGACCATGCGCTGCTGGAGGCCGCTCATTTGGTGAAATGGTATGCGCGGGAACATGTGCTGCTGTGCCTGATCCCGGCGTTTTTCATCGCGGGAGCGATCGGCGTGTTCGTGAGCCAGACCGCGGTGCTGAAGTATCTGGGCCCCAAGGCCAACAAGTGGGTGGCCTACGGCGTGGCGTCGGTTTCGGGCAGTATTTTGGCGGTCTGCTCCTGCACGATTCTGCCGCTCTTCACCGGGATTTACCGCATGGGGGCGGGGTTGGGTCCTGCCTGCGCGTTTCTCTACTCGGGTCCGGCGATCAATGTGCTGGCCATGATCATGACCGCGCGGATTCTGGGGCCCGAACTGGGGCTTGCGCGGGCGATCGGCGCCGTGGTGTTCAGCGGTGTGGTCGGCTATGCGATGCAGTTGCTGTTCCGGCGCGAAGAGGTTGCGAAGATCGCGGCGTCCATCCGGATGCCCGACGATCAGGACGGACGTCCTCTGTGGCAAACGGCGCTCTATTTCGCCTCGATGGTCTTGATTTTGGTTTTTGCAAACTTCGGCAAGCCTCAATCCTCCGAAGGCGTATGGGCGGCGCTGTATCGATTGAAATGGGTCCTTACTTTTCGGTCTGCGCGGCGGGTCTTGGCGTGATGCTGGTGGCGTGGATTAAGATGCGGATGTGGAAGGTTGGTTTGGTGGCGGCGGTGACGGCGCTGACGGCGTTGGCCACGGGCGGTAACCCGTTGGCGGCTTTCACGGTGGGGGCATTGGGCTTGGCATGGCTGACTGCGACGGATAAAGGCGAGGGCGGATCGTGGTTTGAATCGTCGTGGACCTTCGCCAAACAGATTCTGCCGCTGCTGCTGATTGGTGTTGTGGTGGCGGGGTTTCTGCTGGGGCGCGTGGGACAGGAGGGCGCGATTCCGTCTGAATGGGTGGCGCGGGCGGTGGGGGGCAACTCGCTGAGGGCGAATTTTCTCGCTTCGTTCGCGGGTGCGTTTATGTACTTCGCGACGCTGACCGAAGTGCCGATCATCCAGGGGCTGATGGGCGCGGGCATGGGCAAAGGTCCCGCGTTGGCTCTGCTGCTGGCCGGTCCTGCGTTGAGCTTGCCGAGTATGCTGGTCATCAACAGTGTGCTCGGACTGAAGAAAACGGCGACCTTTGTGTCGCTGGTGGTTATGCTCGCGACGGTGACGGGATACGTGTTCGGAAGGGGGTGTTAGGCGATAGGAAAAGGAGCGTGAGATCATGAAAAAGATTCAGGTGTTGGGCACGGGATGCCCAAAGTGTAAGACGCTGATGGCCAATGCTGAGGCGGCGGTCGAAGCGGCGGGTATCGAGGCGACGATTGAGAAAGTCGACCAGATCGCGGACATCATGAAGTTGGGTGTGATGATTACACCCGCGCTGGCGGTGGACGGGGAGGTGAAGAGCGTGGGCAAGGTGCTCAGCGCCGACGAGATCAAGAAGTTCTTGGCATAGGCGGTTCTCGCCAAACCGCAACAAAGGGTGACCGGTCCCGGTCGTTCATATAAGGCGGACATGTCGCTGACGCGGGATTCCGGCTCGACTTTCAGGTCGCGGTTTTGCGGGAAAGAGGGGAGTTGCAGCAATGAGTGAGACGAAAAACGTGTGTGCGTGCGGATCGGCCCCGAAGTTGATTTTTGCGTGTTCGGGCGCGGCGGATGTGGGCGCGGTGGCGGATCAGACGGCTCGAAAACTGTCGCGAGACGGGGTTGGCAAGATGTTCTGCCTCGCGGGGATTGGCGGACGCGTGCCCGGGATTATGGCGACGACGTCCTCCGCCTCCAAGGTGCTGGCCATCGACGGTTGCCCGCTGAACTGCGTGAAACTGACGTTGGAGCAGGCGGGTTTCTCGGGTTTTGAACATTTGCAGTTGGCAGACCTCGGCATGGAGAAGGGCAAGACGCCTGTGATACCCGAAATGATCGGGAAAGCAGCCGATGCGGGCGCGAGGAAGCTGGCTTGATAAAACGGTGATAGGCCTGTGATTTTAGAAATGTCTTTGTTTGCGCAAACGTGCGGTTGTCGCGGAGTCGGCGCGGATGATCTGATGCCGGTACTGGTGGCCGCCGCGATTCTTGTCGGATATCCGTTTGCGGGCAAATGGCTTCGAACGGTGAAAGGGAAAAAGGGTATGAACAGCGGTAAGAATATGGCGATTATCGTAGCGTTGGTCGTTGCCGTGGGTGCGGTGATGTGGCTAAAGCAGGAAAAACGATCCTCGTCGGCCGTAGGAAAGGAAATGAAGGGGGACGTTGAATCGGTCGCCTCGCAGGGCTCAGCCTTGCCGCGGCTGGTGGATTTGGGCGCGGGGAAATGTATTCCCTGCAAGATGATGGCTCCGATCCTTGAGGACCTCAAGAAAACCTGCGCAGGCAAGCTGGATGTGATTTTCATCGACGTTTGGCAGAATCCGGACGCCGGGAAACAGTACGGTATCAATTTGATTCCGACTCAGATTTTCTTTGGTGCGGATGGCAAGGAGCGGTTCCGTCACGAGGGTTTCTTCTCTAAGGAGGATATCCTCGGCAAGTGGAAAGAACTGGGTGTAGGGCTTTAACATGGAACAACTCTTCACAACGCTGACGCGTGCGGTGGACGGTACGCCCGCGATCGCGATGACGGCGGCGGTGGTGTGGGGCGTTCTGAGTATTCTGCTCAGCCCCTGCCACTTGGCGAGCATCCCGCTGATCGTGGGGTTCATCGATCAGCAGGGCCGGATGACCACGCGGCGGGCCTTCATGATCGCGCTGCTCTTCGCGCTGGGCATTCTCATCACTATCGGTGTGATCGGCGCCGTCACGGCCGCTGCGGGGCGGATGATGGGCGACGTGGGGCGCTGGGGAAACTACGCGGTGGCCGCGATCTTCTTCGCGGTGGGTCTGTATCTGTTGGAGGTGATCCGATTGCCTCTGCCGAATGCGGCGCAACCGGGCATCAAAAGTAAGGGCTTGCTGGCGGCGTTCGTGCTGGGGCTGGTTTTCGGCATCGCGCTGGGGCCTTGCACCTTCGCCTATATTGCGCCGATGCTGGGCGTGACTTTCCGGCTGGCGTCCACGAATCTGTCTTACGGCGTGCTGCTGCTGGTGCTGTACGGCGTGGGACACTGCGGTGTGATCGTGTTGGCGGGAACATTCGGCGAGGCCGTTCAACGTTATCTGAACTGGAATGAAACGTCGCAGGGTGCCTTGATCGTGAAAAAAGCGTGCGGTGCGCTGGTCTTGCTAGGCGGGCTTTACCTTCTCTACACGGCGCGGTGAGAGAACGGGATGCTGGGCCGACCGACCCCTTGAGAATCTGAAATCCCTCCAAAAGTTTTGCCCCTCGGGTTCTTCATCTGGTATCGTTTAAAGAACAATTCGAACGGGGGCATGATGAAATACGGACGAACAGTGATTCGGCGCGGAAGAAAGCAAACGTTCTCAGGGACCAACCGTTTTAAGCGACCCCTCCGCCACGCGTTCATGCGCGGATTATCCGTGTATACGCTTTGGGTCGCGACGGCCGCCGCAACGGCTTTTGCCTCTCCCGCGGTTGGGGAGAAGCGGGACGGACTCGCGGCTATTCGGGATCTGAAGATTGAGAATGGAAAAATTGCGCTTGCGGAGTTCAGCGATTCTCCGATCATGGCGTTGCCCAACGGGACCGTGTTGAGCAACCTCCCGCCGCGCGCCCTTGTGAAACTCGTCCTCAGCCCGGCGGAAAGGTCCTCGATCCAAGTTGAAATCTGGCTGCCGAATCACGGGAAGTGGAATGACCGGTTCCTCGGTCTGGGCAATGGCGGTGCCGCCGGGAGCATCAATCCGGTCTCGTTGGCCGGACCGTTCTGCGGCGGTTATGCCGTCGCGACGACGGACATGGGAACGGCACCGAACTCCGACTCCGGAATAGGCAACCCCGAAGTCTGGAAGGATTTCGGATTCCGGGCCACGCACCTCATGACCGTTTCCGCAAAACGGATCGTCAAGGCGTATTACGGCAAGGAGCCGGCTCAGGCCTATTTCAACGGCGGTTCGACCGGCGGTCAGCAGGCGCTTCAGGAAGCGCAGCGGTATCCCGAGGACTACGACGGCATTGTCGCGAATGTTCCGGCGCATTGCCGCACGCCGTTGCACGCCTATTTCCTGTGGAACGACCAGATCCTCCGCAAATGCCCGTTCACCGAATCCCAGCAAACCAATATCATCCGCGCCGGCAACGCGTACATGGCCGCCCGCGAGATTCCGCAGACCGCCGGCAAGCTTGTGTCCGATCCGCGCTGCGGCACGAATGACATTGAGGCGGTCATCAAGCTTGCAAGGGAGATGGACCCGACTCTGACGGATGCGCATGCCGAGGCGCTCCGGAAACTGTTCGGCGGCCCGAGGCACGCCGTCACCGGCGAACGCATCTTCAACGGTATTCCGTTTGGCGGTTCCTTCCGTATCGCCCACGGTCACCTCTATCTTTTCAAGTGGGTGCTCGGCGCGCGGAAAGACACCCTGGCGATCGATTTCGGAACGGACATCGACACCTATACCGCCGCGCTCGGCCCTTATCTCAACGCGGAGAATCCCGACTTGAGCCTGTTCGAAAAACGCGGCGGCAGAATGATCATGATCTCAGGCTCCGCGGATTCGTGCGTGCCCTACCACGCGTCGCTGGATTACTATGAACGCGTCGCCGAGCATTTCGGCTCTCTCGACAAAGTGAGGTCGTTTCTGAGGCTGTACATCGTTCCCGGAATGAGCCACGGGCCGGGTCCCGGAATCAACAGACTGCCGAACATGCTTGACCTTGTGATCGACTGGCGCGAGAAAGGCATCGTGCCGGATATGATTCGGGGACAGCGCGTCGTCAACGGCAAGACCGAGATGGATCTCGCGCTCTACCCTTACCCGTTGAAAACGGGCTGGACACCCGAAGGCGGGTTTAAGCCTGTTGACGGACCGCGCGGCGGCGTTGATCGCGTTTCGGAACGCTTCAGGCCGCCTGCCGCCGTTGAATAAGGAGCGCAAAAAGTCAGCACGTTTGCTTGGAACCGGTTGCGCTGGCGTGTCAGCGGCTGTGTGCGAAGGATCAAAAGCGAATATCGCCTCTCTTCTCTTGAGCGTTGAACCAAAATGAGAATGGCCGGCAGATGCCGCGCACGCGTTGACGAAGGCGATCATGTGTGATAGCTTCGCCCTATAACGAAATGACAGAGCGCTATGCGCAAAGGGTTTTCGGATGAACACGGACTCGCATAACTTGGATGCCCGCACCCGGTTTCTGATGACGGTTCACGCGCAGCATTCCGGACTGACGGAGCACAGTATCGGCGCGGCTCGGACTCCCGAAGGATTGACCAGCTATGAGGCATTCTGCGCGTTTGTCGATCCTCGGCCGGGCATGACGGTTGTGGATCTGGCCTGCGGCAACGGGCCCCTGTGCGAGATCTTGGCCGCGCGCGTAGGGGCGGGCGGGCGCGTCATCGGAGTCGCTCTGAGCGACGC
>CAZTDL010000006.1:17832-24816 GCA_964612775.1 uncultured Lentisphaeraceae bacterium | reverse complement strand
GATGCGACCAGTTGAGCGTTTGAAGAATGCGCGGATAACGAGGCGAGATACTGCCGCCATCGTTTGTTCGCCTCGGAATCGCGTACGCGCTTATCCGCCACCGCTTTGTCGAGCAGGTCAACTTTTCTGGCGTATGACAGAACGCCGTCGGTGATCGCGGTCGCACAGTGTTCCTGCCAAGCGGTTTTCAGCATCCGGTGATTTTCGCATGTGTTGGAAAGGAATCCGCATTCAATCAGAACGGCGGGGCAACTGGTCTCGCGCAGGACAAAAAAAGATTGGCGTTTGAGGCCACGGTCAACCACGTCGCTGAGCGCGGATAGTTTTTGGTGCACGGAAAATCCCAGCAAGGTGTTGTTGTAATCGTTTCGGTTTCCGATCTGCCAGCCTCGGGCATGGCTGCCGTCCGCTGTTCCCGGATAACCGCAGGGAGGAAGAATGTAGGTCTCGATTCCGCATGCCTCTCTGTTGCTGGCGTGGTTGGCGTGAATGCTAATAAACAGGTCGGCCTTCTTCTGCCGGGCGATCATCGAGCGATCCGCGAGCGAAAGGGTGGCGTCATGCGTACGTGTGTAATCGACTTGAAGCCCCGCCTTTTTCAAACGTGAACCGATTTTTTTGGATAACGTTAAAGTCAGGTCTTTTTCTTTCACGACCGGATTTTTGCTGCTGGCCCCCTCGTCATCGCCACCGTGTCCTGGATCGAGCAGAACGCGTAAAGGTCGAAGGTTCCCTTCCTCATGCGGCAACACCGCGATTTGCAGAAAATCGAGATCAATGCCGGCGAGACGCCAGGTGTTGTTAACCACGGAGCCATCCGGGACGGCATTAAGCCAGAGAGTTGTGCCGTTGACATCCGATTTGCGGCGTCCCGGGTAGAATCTCACAATATTCTGGTTGTTCGAAAAACAGATTGAGTCGCCATCCCATTCATAATGCGAGACGCCGATTGCGTTCTGAACATAGGTCAATGTTCGCCATTGCGACGATTCGTCCGAAGCTAGACTGGCGGAACCGAGCAAGCACGCGTTCACTAAAAAAAAAGAGATGAGAGATCTCGAACAGAAGTTGGTCATAAATCGCATTCAAATATAACGGACCTGAACCCGTTTTTGAAGCCCCAAATTGCAAAAGGATTGTCTCTGCGCAAAGCGTCAATCGGTCAAAAGCGGCAGAAGCGCGTCACGACAGGCCGCGTGAAGGTTGGCGTTGGCTGCGAGAAAGGCCATGCGGTGTTTGGGATAGGCTTTAAGAATTTCACAATGTCCGCCAGCCCGTTCGACAATAAGGCTTGCGGCTGCCATATCCCAGATATAAATGCCCGACTCAAAGTAGCCGTCGAGCTTGCCCGCCGCCACCATGCACATGTCAACCGCGGCTGCGCCAAGGATGCGTGGACGCTGGGCGATTTCGGAGACTTTTCGCATGAATTTGAACGCATGTTCGCCGAGGTCCCATTTGTCCGCGCCGGTCGCCAGCATAGCGAGTTCGAGTTTGTCGGTTTTCGAAACGCGGATCGGTTCGCCGTTACATAGCGCGGGACCGTCGTAGGTGGCCTCGTACATTTGCTTCAGCTCAGGGATGAAAACAGCGCCTGCAACGGTTTGTCCCTTGAAGCGTACGGCAACCGAGCAACACCACCAGGGAAGGCCATGAAAAAAGTTGATTGTCCCGTCGATGGGGTCGATGATCCACGTGTAATCGCTGTCGGGAAGGGGCGCGTCACACGTTTCCTCCCCGAGAATGGCATGATCAGGGAAAGCGGCCAGTATGACTGCGGTGGCCGTCTCCTGTGCCTCGACGTCGAGTTTGTGTTTTACGTCCGTGCGCAGGATGGTGTTAACATCGCCGCGGCGATGGAGATTGGCGAGCACGTGTTCGCCGGCGCGGCGAGCGGCGTGTGAGGCGATCGCTTGAAGCTGTACGGTTGAAATCATCACGTTGTGACCTCGAAAATCAAGAAGTTTGAAGAATCATCCGCCGTCGTGCGAGCGGCTGTTGACATTTGCCGATGATCGCGTGGGCAGAGGGGTGTCGGATCGCAGTGTTTATTGTCGCATAAAGTGGGGCAGACGGGCGAGCGGCACGTCGAGAGTGACTTCACAGGGACCTTCGATGACCCTGCCTTCATCAGATATCCATTTGCCCGTCGGGATTTGAACGGTTCGCGAAGTCCCTTTCCTTATCATCGGAGCGACCAAAAGGTTGTTTCCCATCATGAACTGATCGTTGACCTTTTCATAATTGCCCTCTGGAAACACATATGCCATCGGACGCAGAATGGGCTCGCCCGATGTTGCGCTGGCGTTAACAAGATCAAGGATGCGCGGCGTGAATCGCAGGCGTAACTCGACGGCCTGTTTGACGGCATCAAGGTGGGCTTTATCCAGTACGCGCCATGGCGCGACTGAAAACTGCATCATAGGCGCGAGCGCGTGGGTCTGCGCCGAGCGTACCACGAGGCCTTGATCGATAGCGGTGAGGTCGAGGAAGGACTGGAATTCGCCGCCGCCGATCATGTCCGGACAAACGAACGAATATCCCAAAAGACCGGCGGCGATCAGATCGGGGATCAATTTTCCGAGATCATCCCAGTTGTGGTTTTTGTCACGGAGGCGTTGGACGAGGGGGCGTCCGGCAAGTTTCCAGCAGGCGCGGTACTCGTTGAGCGGGAAGGCCAAGCCGATCTCGCCGAAGCGGCCCGCATGGTCGTCAACGCTGAGACGCTCATGCGCGAGATAGCGGTCGTTATAGAAAGGGGTATCGCCCGCATCGAGTTTATATCCATCCACGCCGTATGTTTTCTGCAACCGCTCGAGTTCGCCTGTGAACCATGTTTTTGCGATGGGGTTGGAGAGGTCGAGCATCGCGCTCTTGCCGTTCCACCAGCTGATCATCGCGGGGTCGCCGGGTTTCTCCATGAAAAAAGCGTGCTTTTTTGCAAGGGCTCGATAGACGTCGCAATCTCCGCTCACAAAGGGACAAACCCAGAGCATGACTTTGAAACCCAAACTGTGAAGTTCATCAATCATCGCTTTTGGGTCGCTAAAGCGACCTTGGTGAAAATTCCACTTGCCGTAATCTTCCTGCCAGTTGTCATCGATCATCAGCACGCCGGGAGGCAGGCCGTTATCGATTATGGCGTGCGCGTATTTGAGCACGTCTTTCTGGTTCTGATCGTACATGAGCTCGATCCAGGTGTTGTACTGGGGCGCGGCGAAAAGCGATGGGTCGGGACATTTTCCATCGGCGGGAAAATGCGCTTTGGCTGCGGCTAAAAAGGCGTCACGCAGCGAGCTTCCGGCTTGCTTTGAAATGATCGGCGCCCCGTCTGACGCTGAGACGCTCAGCGTGTTGTCCCTGATTGAAAACGCAAAGGCAGTGTCGCACCAGATATAACGTCCATGGGAAGAAATGAGTAACGGCGCATATTGATTGCCTCGGTTGTCGCCATGAAGGTCGATATCGATGGCGCTAACGCCGTATGGCGTTTTGCTTCCGAGCGTGACCGCGCCTCCCCACCAAAACTCATTGGGCTGCAGGTTGAGCTTCAACTCCGTGGGCGCAACGGACTGTGCAAAAGCGGCCGTCGCGGCGGTAAAAAACAAAACGAGTTGAATGATTTTCCGATAGGTCACGAAACGTTACCTTTCCCTTCTTGACGAACGTGCTGTCCGTTACGATGATTCGCATCATATCAAACCTGTGGCAGGGGGACAACCCTGCCCAGTCGAGTGCCATATGCGTTTGATGCGATAGATATGATGCGGCACGGCGTACGCGCGCTTCAGCATCCTGTCAGGTGCGGCATGGCGCGCTCGCCCCGCTTAAATGCGAACACGGTTTTGATATGCTTATACGTTACAGATCGAGAAAGCTTGCTGGAGACTCTTAAGCGCATCCGTCTGTTTGGGGACGAACTCTTGTCCGACGTAACCCGTGTAACCGGTCGCGATGATCGCCTGCATCAGTTTCGCATAGTCGAGCGTCTGCGTGGTGTCGATCTCGTTTCGGCCGGGCATGCCTCCGGTGTGATAGTGTCCCCAGCAGTCGGCATGTTTCTGAATGTCGGCAAACACGTCTTCCTTCATCATTGCGGCATGGTAGATGTCGTAGAGCACTTTCACCCGCGGCGATGCTACGCGATGGACCAGTTCGACGCACCAGGCCGTGGTGTCGGCCATGTAGTCTTTGTGGTTGATGGAGTTGAGAAGTTCCATGCAGACCGTGACTTTCTTCTCTTCGGCGTAGCCCGCGATCTTCTTCAATCCGGCCACGCAGTTGTTGAGTCCCTCTTGGTCATCCATGCCTTCGCGGTTACCCGAGAGCGTGATGACGTTGGGGAAACCCGCTTCCGCCGTGGCGTCGATGCTTTTGCGGATTTTACCTAGACACTCGTCATGATTTTCCAGACGATTCAGTCCTTTGGGAATTCCGTGGCTGGGGGTCATCGCGCAGATCAGTCCGTGCTTCTTCAGTGTGGGCCATTGGTCGGGTCCGACCAGCTCAATGGATTTGATCCCCATTTTTGCGACCGCGGCGGCAAACGTGTCGAGATTCATCTTCTCTCGCTTCATGAAACCGTTATAGCACCAGAGGCAGACCGATTGCTTGATCTGCGCCGAGGGGGTGTCGGCTGCCCATGCCGGACCTGAAAACGGGCCGATGGCACTGAACGCCGAAAGCCCTGCCAGTCCCTGTAACATGGATCGGCGTGAGCACGCGTTAACGGAAACAGCGGAAATATCCGAGTGTGTATTCATACTTCGTTGTCCTTTTTTTGATGTCAGTAGCAAACTTATCTGAACGTCTCTGTCACTCGCGTGAGCATACAAAAAACGGGTTCCGTAGAATTAAAACGAATCCCGCCGCGCAAAACGCCAGACCGCATGTAAAGAGCGGCCATGAATAGACCACGCCCTCGTATCCGTGTGTCATAATGAAGCCGGTGTCCTTGACAAACGAATAATACCGGATGCAGAGACCAGCCGTATGAAGGGACACGGCAAGAGCGGACAGCTTGGATTTTCTCCCGATTTCCTCAAGCAGGAACAGGAGCCCGCAAGCTAAAACGAAGAAAGCGCTGATCAAAACGGGAGCCAGAACGGGGCCATACCAAGGTTTTGGAATCAAAAAAGGCAGTCCCATTGAAGCCAGAACGACGGCCAGTTCGCGAGCCACTTGAGACCGGCATAATAGAGGATGTCCCAGATGCCGAACATGACGAAGAACGCCGCTAAGCGTGAACGGATGTTCGTTCCCGCAAGCCAAGCGGTCGTCGTCACCAGCATGACGATGGCGCTCGCTTCCCTGATGAGTTCCACATGCCGTCCGAGCCGCGCCGGAGCATGCCCTGATTCCAATCCGTCCGGCATGATCAGCCGACGAAGGTAGATGACGCAGATCGCCTCCAGTAGCCCCATCGCGAATGCGAAAAAGTCAGAATCAGAAACAAGCGCTTCCACCCGTTTGCGGAAAGCGGATTCGTGATGTCTAAAACAGCCGGTTTATCGTTATTCATGATTTCACCTTTTCTGTTCTTAAACGTCGTCTGGACCACCTCTATGGATCAAGTTCAGTGACGCTTGTTCAGCAATTCGCCTGCCCGGAGGCGTAGTGCCGCGAGCTTCATCGGTTCCGGCAGAAATTTGGACGAGTATCGTCCTCCCGCGAATTTGGACGCGTATCGTCCTCCCGCGTTAGGAATATCGATCAGAGCGCTGAAATCGGCAAGAAGTTTTACGGCTTGCGGATCGTTCACACGCGCCTTCAGAAGTTGGAGGTATTCGTAATCCTCAACGCCGTCCCGAGCGGCCTCCAGACGGATCGTGGTAACCGGGCCTTGGACGCCAATGGGGGCGCCGGGGTAAAGCAGGAATCCGTCGCCGTTGGGATAGCGCGTGTAGTACGATTCGCCGGGTGTGCTGCGTTGGCGGATGTGGCGGTGCCAACCGAACTGCCACGGGTCGTGCGTGAGCCAACTTACGCCCCAGAACTCATAAGCGGATGCGCCGTATTTGAAGCAGTAATGCGGCAAGAGTCGTTCGACTGCGCAGAAAGGCGTATCGATACATATCTGTCCGTCGGTTGTGAACCAGATTGTGTCGCCTGCCGCGACGCGTGCCTGCATTTCGCTGACAGGAAAACAGCCATACTGACCGACACCCCAAACGTTGAGGTAGCCGTTCAAATCCGGACAAGGACGCCATGTGCTGGAATAGATGCGGATTTTGGGATCGACCTCGTGGATCATGTCGCAACAGGCCTTCATCTGATCAATGATCGGCTTCTCGTGGAGATAGGGCTCGTCAGAAATGTAGAGCGTTAATTTGTCGGCCCACCCCTTGGCCTTGACGTGCTCCCAGAAAAGACGCAGACAGGCTTGATAGTCGTCTTTGTACGCTTTGCGGAGTCGGGAGCGATCAGCGTCCTTATAGGGATATTCGCCTTCGAACGGCTTTTCGCTAAAGATTTTCTTCGGCGGAAGTGCCCATCCGAAGAGGTAGAAAAGATTCGGCATATACGATGTGTGGAATTTCAGCTCGTCAAAATAAACAGTTGCCGCTTTGTCGTACTCGGTAAAGTCGCAGGTGAAATTTCCCTGCGCGTCGCGTGTGAACTTGGGATCAGCGATGACTTTGTCGGGACAAACCTTCTTGGATGCCATGAATCGCATGAGGCGCTCGCGTTGTGTGGCGGCGGACGCGCCGTCGGCGAGCCAGTGTTTGTTCAGGTGCACATCGTAGATGGCGGCACAGGCGGATGACTGCGGCAGCGTAAAGTCCCAAACCGTGAGCGTGAACGGTATGGCATCGAGCGTTTTTCCGTCAGCGAGAAATCGGATTTGCCCCTTATACGTTCCGGCCGGCGTGTCCGCTGCGGTCTTGAAGGAAAGCCAGATGGCCTGCGTCTGATTGGCAACGAGAGCGCCTTTTGCGGTCGGACGGATTGGGTCGGGCCACCAGCCGGACCAACCGTCCGACG
>CAZTDL010000006.1:0-17732 GCA_964612775.1 uncultured Lentisphaeraceae bacterium | reverse complement strand
GCGGTGATCAATCGGCACATAGCCAACCCATCCCACCGTGAAATCGCCGATCCGTTGCCCGCGTTTGTTTGTGGGCGTGTCGACTTCGATTTTGACATTCGGAATATCATGTCCTGTGCGCACGGCAATTTGGAGGGCCTCTTCTTCATTGCGCGCAAGCGAAAGGGCGAACGGTCCACCGGAGTCTTGAGGCGGCAGGGTTTCATGAAAAACCTTGATGATCGGGTCGACGGACCACGCCGTAAACTCGCGGACAGCGAGCGGGGGGATGTCGGGTTCTCCGGTCGAAGCGTTCAGGCATTCGGCCAGAAAGGCGCCGTCGTGTTTGAGCGTGCCCCGGCCGTTCATCGTGAGATGCATTTGAAACTTCGTTGCGTCGGGGGGCAACGTCATCGTGCCGAACATGGGGGTCCATGACACGGTGCCGCTGATCGGCAATCCCGCACTCAAGAGACCGTCGCTTACGACGACGCCTTTGTCGGTGCAAAGATGCGCATACAGGTTGACTGAATCACCTTCCAGCGACTCGCAGGCCAGCCACGCGCCGTAAAGATAGGTGTGCCCCGGCTTTACGGACAGGGTCTGATACCAGCCGCGCCATTTCGCTTTAGCCGTTAAAGGCACTGTAAGACGGGCGCATCGCTTGCCGAATCCGCCCGGCGTGCCGAGCATGAACGCGATGCCTGAATTCGTTTCGCTGTGCGTCCAGACATCCGGGGCATTGATGCCCGTTTCGAAGTCAGGATTTTTGATCAGATTGACGGGGCCGTTGAGCAGTTTGGAGAAGGCCTGCGCATCGGTATCGCCCAGACGTTCCGCAAGAATCTGACGCGAAGGGATGTCGCTGCCGAGTGCGGAGGCGGTCGGCTTCGCGGCTGTGCCTTTCTTTCCTGAATCTCCGACATAGAGATAATAAGTGAGTACGGTGCGTGCGGCGGGGGAACTGGAAAAGACGAGGAGGTCGCCGAGGCGGCAGGCGTCGACGGGGGCACCGTTCAAGGTCAAAAGAAACTCAGGGGATACAATACCCCGCGTCGCCGTATTGAGGTCGGCTACGGCCAGCAGGTCGGAAGCGTTTTCATGGCGCAGGTTCGTTACGTGTACGGGCAGACGGTAAAGCCATTTCGACCGAGGGATGCTTTTTGAAAACAAGCGGCGGAACCAATTGGATGGGGCCGGCCGGTCAGAGGTCAGCCATGCGGCGTGTGCTCCCTCTTCGGTGAGCGTAAGTCGCTCGATTGAGCCTGCGCATGCCGTTGTCCGGGGTGGGTTCTTGTCGGTTTCAAATGAGAAGGCGTCATACCATGCGGTGCCGGTACCGTAGAGCACCGAGCCTGTCTGCATGCGCGTGGCGTCGTCGGGGACTGTGAACGTGATGACCTGCTCTTTCCAGTCAAAGTTCCCGTCGCCTGTGCGAACGACTTTATTGAGGCGTTGCGCGTTCTTATCGTCGCCGACGTGCACGTACCAGCCCGCATCCCCTTTCACGTTTTCGCCGCGGACGCGAACGCGGATCGTGACGTGCGCGCCAGGCATGACCGTAAAGTCCGAACGCGTAAAACCGAACCAGGATTTATCCGCGTGTGGCCCGGTTTCGGCCTTTAGACAGCGTGAACCTGAAAAGGGCCTCTCTGTCGACCAGCTGAGTCGGTGATCCGCTGTGTTTTGGGCGGTTTGCCAGCCGGAAGGAAGGTCTTGGGCTCCCTTTTCGAAGTCGCCGTTGAGATCGGCGACGGCACGTTTGTCAAAGAAATCGGCGAGACCCCAGGCGTGCGGATTGTCAAAGTAGACGTAGTACGTGGTCGCCGTTCGGGGGCCGCAAACCGCAGGCAAGGTCAGTGTCGCGCCGACAGGGATCGTGCCCGTGGTGAACAGCTGTCCCTGATCCGGAATCCACAATCCATAAAGCAATTGCGTACCTTTGCCGTCCGTCACGCGCAGCGCTTCGGCTCGGACGCCAACCAGAGGGGCTTGTCCCGCGGCGTTTCCGACGGTCAGTTCGACCGGTGCGCCTTCGAGAGCAACGTCGGAAGGATTGGTGATTGTGACTGGAAAGCGGGCCCGCCAGATATCGCCGCGACCCAGCCACAGCGAATCTTGCCATTCAGCCGCGCCGAGTGAACAGCAGAGGAGGCCGGCCAAAAGTGCGGAATGTCGAGACATGGAATGTTTCTTTTTCATGATGGTTCTTTCCTGAATTCCGAGCGCGCATCAATGGATAAAACATTGAGACGCAGGTTTATTGTTTGTCCTCGATCATCAGCGCCTCGCCGGATTGGAGCAGGGCGCTTTTCCCCGAAGCGGTAAAGGTCACACCGGACCGTTGGCGATGCAGACATAAACGGTGGCGGTTGTATTGTCGGACGCGCGCCACGCGCTGTGCAAAACCGCCGGCATAACGAGTTCACGCGCAGGCCGGTTCGCCGCGATCCAGAAACGATTGGTCACCGATGGCACCGCCAGGGGAGGCGAGGCGATGCGCTCGCCAAACACAAGATATTGCGGCGACGTTTTCCAGAGACGGACATGATGACGCAGGAGGCGCGCTTGGGCCTCATCGGTTCGCGACGGATCATAGGTTCTGGTCCAGACGGCCACTCCGGGTGCTTTGCCGCAGATCAGATTCATGGCCTGCTGATAGAGGGCGGTCGCTTGGCGATTGGTTGAGACTGAACAGGAGTCGCCCCCGTAACCGGGCAGATAGGCATGGTAGACATGCGTGAAGAGAGGGACCCCCTCCGTCATCTTTCCGCTGCGGGGCCAGCGGCCTTGCGCATAGTCGCGGGCATGATAGGTGTCGAGCACGGGGATGAAGAATTCGCCGGGCTCCTCGATCGACCAGGCGAAATCGGAATGGCGTCTCTTGCCTTCGCGGCGAATATCATTGAAAAGCTTATAGATCGCGCGAGCCGACCATGTTCCGCCGCCTTGCGGATGCCCATGTTTGTCGCTGTAACAGGGAGCGATTCCTCCGCCGACGATTTGATCGGCCTGAACGCAGTCGATACCCATGCTTTGACATTTCAACGCGGCGGTCATCAGCATGTCGTGCGCTTGCGGTGTGACGGGGCAGAGCGTGGCATTCTCGCCCATGTCGGGATGATGTTTGAAATGCTGCGGCAGGCCGTTTGTTCCGCAGATGGCGGCAGTCGCGCCTCGCGCTTCGAAAGCTGCGGCATCATCGAAATGTCCCGCATCGCATGCGCCGTCTTTTACGAGTGTCCAATTAAGCCCCGAAAGAAAAACCAATGTGTGGTGTCCGGCTTCGTGCAAAGCCGCGGTCGCCGATTTGAATGCGGCCTCACCGCCAAACGGCGGAAAATAATCGGGCGTCACCCACGGACCATGCTTTTCCCAAGCCATCAGCATCATTGTGGCGGGCGCGTCCAGTAGGGCGTCCCATGCTTCGGCTTGCGCGACGGCCTGCGGCAGACGGTTGCCGAGCGTAATGGGATCCAATTGACCTCTCAGGGACCAGGAATAGAAGAGCGAGGGTTGTGTCATCCAGCGCGGAATGTCACCTTCCGAAACGCGTTGGAAAAAGGTCTTTGCGCACCAGGTCTGTTTGACGGCCCAGCTTTTATACATATCGGCGGCGGTTTGCCAGTCGCCATGAAACGCGCCAAGCACAACATCATAGCCGCTTTCCCATTCGCCCTGTCGCAACAGAGACAGCACATGCGTGACCGCCGTGCGCAACGTACGGTCGCGTTGTTCGAACTCGAAGCTTTTCGTTTGTCCACTGCTATCATGGGCCGCAACAAAAAGGCCGCTCCGCTCGTTATACCGGGCAAAACATTGCAGGGAGGCGTTCCCCGGATAGGTGAGTGTCGGCAATCGGTCGCTCGCCATAGGATTTCGTATCAGCATACCGTCGCAGTTCGGCAACAGCAGACAATCGAGGGAAGGGTCTGAACCCAAGTCGCGGGGCTGGTCGATGATCGGAAAACGGACTGACCGCAGCGCCTTGTCGAGCCCGTTGCTCACGGCAACGCGCCCGTGAAGCATGGATGTTTTGGCGTCAAGACGAAAGCGGCAGGTGACCGATACGTTCAGTCCGCCATGACGCGGCGAGGTAACGGTCACTTCACCGTTTTCGCATCGTATCGTTGTGTTTTCGGCATCGGCGGTCGTCAGCGTTTGGGTTCCGTCGCTAAAGGACAACGCATAGAGTGAACTGGAATTCGTGACGATAAAGCCGGTTCCTGTTCGCAGGTCCTTGAACGAGGATAGCGCGCCATGCGCCTTAGGTTCAAAGGTGACGCGGATACGGTCGTTCTCGAGTGTTACTGGCGCGGCGGCAGCAAAAACACCTGAGCAAGCCGATAGTACCGCAAGCAACCTCCATTGTTTCATCGGTCATCCTTCCTCCAAAAGAATTTCTAATAAGATTACACGACAATACGTCAGGCGTCAAGCGCAGGGTTTGTTATTTTTCGCATGACGAAAGAGGTTATGATTCGGTACATTAACCGCAATGTATGGTTAAAAGGGAAATTGGGGAACCCAAATGAAAAAGAGCCGTTTGTCCTTTACAGAAGGGTTGTGTTGTTTTGTCGGGATCGGTTTGATGGGCGGGCTTGGATGTGCGTTCCGGCCGCAATCGGCCAATGACAAGCCGCACGCCTCGGGGAATGGACTGCCGCCTGTCATCGGCGCTTGGTTCTGGTCACAGTCGGATTTGGAACCTGACGGTTTTAAGATCTTCTTGGATGAGGTCGCCCAATATTCGCCGTATTCAGTGCTTTCAACCGCTTGTCGCAAATTGGAAGTGGTTGATCCTCACATGCATGATCAGGCGGATAAAGCGGTTCAATACGCGAATTCGCTGGGTCTCAAGGTGGCGCTGGAAGTTGATCTCCGGCTGGCGCGACAGGCTTTTCGGGCCCGGTATCCCGATGAGCTCCAAGAGGAATTGGTTCTCAAGTTTGCCGAATTCCCGAAAGAGGGATCCGCTGAAGTGATTTTCCAAGGAGGCGACTCAAGCGACCACATGATTGGCAGCCTGCCGAAATATGAGTGTCTGACGACGAGCCTTGTGCGCGTTTACTCATTTATGCGCGGACCTGAAGGGGTCGATCCTTTGACGGTAAAAGAGGTCCCCGCTGCCGAGGTTGTCGCAAAGGCGGAAGGGCCTCGCAAATTGACTGTCCGCGTTGTGCGGCAGACGGGCCGAAGCGTCTGCGTGATCGCCTCCCACTCTTGTCTGGCCGCCGATGTTTTCGCGCCTCGTTTTCTGGAATATCAGCGCGGCCTTATTCAGCAGTATGCGGATGTTCCGATGGCGGGGATTATGAAGGACGAATGGGGGTTTCCTCCGGATCATACGGGAAATCCCGCCCACGACCGCTACTGGTATTCCAAGCCGATGGCCTCCGCGTACGCGAAGGTTTCCGGCAATCGTGATCTCGTTCGTGATGCGCTGTTGATGTGTGTCGCTGAAAAAGGGCGGGAACAGGAACGGCAAGCCGCGATCAACCGGTACCGGAAGCTGTGCCGTGACCGTAATGTTGAGATTGAGGATGATTTCTATCGTACGGGCAAAGCGGTTTTCGGCAAGGATGCGTATATCGTGACTCATGCGACATGGATACCCTGTCCGGGGGCACAGGAGTTTCGCAAGAACGGTCTGTCGTGGTGGGACGCTACGCGCGACATGGGCCAGTCGGACGAATCCACGCCTTGTCCGTGCCGTACGTCACTTGCCAAACGGTGGGGGTATCCGCTTTGGTATAACCAGTATTATGCGCGGGAACCCGAACCGTATGTGGGCGAGCTGTGGTCTGGCGCTCTCGGCGGCGGACGGTTGAATGTCCATCCGCTTTATCCCCGTCCCGATCTCGAGCGTCGCCAACTCAACGCCCGTTTGATGAGGAGCGGTCTGATGGCTGGTATGACGCGGCTGCGCATGCTTGATTTTGTGTCGCAGGCGCCGTTAGACTGTCCCGTTGCCGTGATCTTCGGACATGCTTGTGCCATGAATTGGACGCAATCTTCCTATAACGACGTGGGACTGGGCATCGCTTCAGCACTATGCGCCAAAGGTTATCCTGCCGATCTCATGCCGTCCAGCCTGATTGAATCAAAAGCGCTGAAGATGGATGACGACGGTTACGTATGCCTGGGCCCTCAGCGTTATCGCGCGGTTGTGCTGTTCCATCCCGAATTCGGCGATAAGAACGAACTGGCTTTCTTTAGTCGCGTTGCGGCGGGCAAGAGCGCGATGTTCAGGGTCGGCGATTGGACTAAGGATTTCGAGGCGTGTCCGTTCGATGCGATGAAGGTGTTGGGCGGAAAGATTCAGCCGTGCGCGGACGATATCGCCTGCGTTGCGGACGTGGTGCGCGCGTTGAGCCTCGCCGGCGTGACGCCCGTTTCGGCATGGCCGGTGAACGCCAAGCGTTGGGGGCATTCGGGGGGCGCGTTGGCCACACCGCCCGTGGAGGGCCATACCGTACTCGTCGACGGAACGTATGTGCGCATTGCGGGTGCGCATCAGGCGGACGGCGATCCCATCACTGAAACGTTTGAGTGGCAGGGACATCGCGTGTCCGTGGACGCGATCGGTGTCGTTGCGCTTCGTTTCGGACGGAATGGCAAGGTGGCGGCATTCGCGGCTGGCGGACTCAAGAGCGTTTCAACGGGAAGTCTGACGATCAGTCTTCCGGAACGAACGGATCTTGCGTTTCGTTTGGAGTCGGATGGACATGTTCGAGGGGTGTTGCAGGGGGGCGCGGCCGCCGCTGTTCCTGAGGCGTTACGTCAGATCACATGCGATTGGCAGCGTCTGCGTATGCCGGCGCTGGACAACAAGTGAAAGGATACAGAGAAACATGCGGAATAAACGATGGCCGATTTTAGCCGCCTGCCTTTTATCTGCGGTCTCGGCGTTCGCGCGAGCCGCAGAATCGGAAACCAATTTTCCGATTCGGGCCGCCGTAAATCTTGCGGAAGAGAAAGGCGTGTTTTACGGTGAGGAGCCCCTGTCGGCAACACTCCGCCTGCAGTGCGAGACAAAGGCGAAGACGAATGCGCTGGTCGTGGCGGAGATCACGACCGATTTAGGTGCGCCGGTTATCATAGTCAAGACGCCCGTCTCGCTTGCATCTGGCGCTGCATGTCGGCAGGTTCTGCGGCATAAGGTTTCCACACCGGGTTTCTACCGTGTGGAGGTGCATGTGGAGATCGGCGAACGGAAAAGCGCTCCGACCGTTTTCACCCTCGGTTATGAGCCCGATAAGATCGCGCATGCGTTATCCGCCAAGGCGGATTTCAAGGCGTTCTGGGACAATAATCTTGCCGAACTCGCCAAGGTCGCTCCGGCGGTTTCGATGGTGCTCGTCACGAACCTTTGTACGGCGGCCGTGGATCTTTACGAAGTGCGGATGCGGTCGGTGGGCGGCGTGACTATCGGCGGCCATTATGCGGTACCGAAAAAACCGGGTAAGTATCCTGTGATCGTCCATTTCATGGGGTATGGTTCTGGACCGCAGATTCCGGGGCGGAGTGACGATGGTTTCATTCGCTATGTGGCTTCGATACGCGGCCAAGGCGTGATGAAGAGCGAAAATGTTTATGGCGATTGGATGGCCTATCGTTTGGATAGCCGTGAAGACTATTATTTTCGCGGTGCTTTTTTGGACACGGTGCGGGCCATTGATTTTGTCTGCGCGCGTCCAGAGGTTGATCAGAGCCGCATTGCGGTGGAAGGCGGAAGTCAGGGGGGCGCACTCTCGTACGTGTGCGCCGGACTGGACAAGCGGGTTGCCGCATGCATTCCCTCGATTCCCGGGTTCTGCGACATTCCGAATTTCATCGCGATTACGAAATGGCCGGGAAGCGTGTACCGCAACTTTCTGGTCACAAACCATTCGGGTGTAACGCAGGAATCTCTATACGCGATGTTGACGTATTTCGATGTGAAAAATTTCGCGCAATGGATCACGTGTCCGGTTTTTATGGGCACAGGGCTGCAAGATCCGATCTGCCCTCCGCGAACGAATTTTGCGCCGTACAATCTGCTGAAGGGTGAAAAACGTTATATCACCTATCCTGAGACCGCGCACGGCGTTCGAAATCAGGATTTTTATCCGAAGGCGGATATGTGGATCCGTGAGAAGTTCGGCATGAAGTGAGTGTTTCTAATGCGATGTAAAGGATGGATTTGAATGAAGAAAATATGGTTGTTCCTCTCGATCTCCGGATTTCTTGCGGCAGATCTTTCTGCGGAATGGCGCACCTATACGCAAACGGTTGTCGTTACGTTCGCCACGCCGGAGGCGGCTGCACAGGCGCAATTGACGGCTTTGCCTCTTCCTCCTGACAAAAAGGTCGCTTTTTCATCGCGCTGGGACGATACCAATAACGATCATTCGAGGATGGTCGACGTCTTGTCGGCACATGGCTATAAAGGTACGTTTTGTCTCAACCGGATTGACCGGAAATATGCCGACACGGCGATTCGTAAGATGCTGGACAAAGGCTGTTCCGTTGGCGCTCACACGGTCACGCATCCGCATCTGCCGAAGTTGGGGCCAAATGCCATATTCAAGGAGATTCTCGCCAATCGGATCATGTTGGAAAGCGTCGGACGGACCTGTGTGTCGGCATTTACTCTCCCGTTTTGTCAATACACGTCGACGAATAATCCTGCCATGCCGCGGATCATCAGCGACTGCCTGTTGCGGGCCGGGTTGCTCGGCGGGCCGGAATATTGGCCGGATGTTGCCACGAAATATGGGCGGGGCCCATCGGATTGGGTGGGCGCTTATACGTTTAGCATAAACGACCGTGATCCGCAGCTTGACTTGTTCGAAAAGAATGTCCGTAAGGGACTTCAGTCGATTGCGGGCAACGGGTTTGAGTGTGGACCCCATTTGGTTTTGGGTGTCCATACGTGGCAGAAAGACGAAAGAGGATTCAACCGCTTTGGAGAGATTATCGCGACAGAAGCGAATCGTCCCGACTGGTGGTATTGCAATGAAAACGAGTATGTGGCTTATCGCATGCAGATGATGCACTGTAAGGTCGTGAAGAAAAGCGTTTCCGGTACGACGGCCGTTTTTACGGTGGAACGCGTCTCTCCTTTTGAATGGGGTGATCGGATCGCTTTCGGTCTTCAGGTCTCACCGGTGCCGAAAGAAGTGAGCGCGGGAAAACAGCCGCTGCCGCTTTCAGCCCATGGCGGATTCATGCTGCCGCACGATTCCTCGCAGCTGTTGCCCGTTCGCTTCGAAGCGCTTGCCAATGCGGATAATCGGAGTGAGCCTGACGCTGTGCAAAACAGCTCTTCGATTGTGCCGGGACTGCAGCTAGTGCTGTACGCGTCGGCTGATAAGAACCTGCTGCGCTGCACGCTCAAAAACACCTCGACCGCCGACATCAGGGATGTGCGTCTGACGTTCCGTGTTCCGCCGAAATGGACCACGGGGGTTGTTGCCAAAGACGTCGATGTTCTTACATTGGGGGGGACTCGGATCATCGAGCTCTCGTTGGGTTCTACGGAAGAAGCTTCGTCTTACCAATCGGGACCGCTGTACTTCGCTGTGCAGTGCGATTTGACGGATGCTCACGGCCCCGCGCGTGTTTACGGCACAACCGAGATCGGCCAATAGACGTCAGTTGAGGTGCCCGCAAAACATTTCCCCGCGCTTGCCGGAAACGGTTTTACGCCGCACGGATGACGCAGTCGATCCGAAGCGCTTAAACGCGGACAGCCTGACGTGTTTCGGTCAGCAGCAAGGTGCAGGCAATGACCTTTTCCGGCAGTTCGGATAGTTGCGAGAGGGCGTGTCGATAACGGGCCATCTGCTCTGCGTATGTTTCTCTCATGCGTTGGCTAAAGGCGCTATCGGATTCGTTGCCGCGACGACGATTCGACTTGAAGTCGAAAATTTCCGCGCGGCGGTCTCCGTGCTCATCAAAGAAAACAACACGGTCGAAGGTTCCGGATATCCACAGGTTGTCAATGACGGTTTCGAACGAACGCTCGCGCCAGAGATCAAGCACATGCTGTGGCCTGATTAGCGCCGTACGAAGTTCGGAGGCAACGGTTAGATCGAGATCGGTGATCGGGATATTTCCGGGCTGCACTGATGTTTCATCGAGCCAAACAATATGACTGAGCGCTTCGTGTAGCTGCGCGCCCCGCAGTTCGGCGATGTCGTCGTGCGGGGTGAACAGGGTGCAGGCCATATGGCCGTGATAGGCGGCGGAGGAGGGTGTCAGACGATGAAGGGAACGGCGTCTTTCACGCGTGAATGCGGGTGTCGCTTGATCGGGCCGTGAAATACTCTCTTCGCAAGGGGAGTCGTCACGCATATACCCGTTTTCTTCGCCATCGGAATAAGGCAGCGGAACGCCGAGCGCGGCTTCGATATGCGTGCTGAAATAGAGTGCCTCGGAGTTTTTTTTGGGCGCGTTCCTAAGGAGCACGATCAATGCGCGCTTAGCGCGAGTCATCGCGACGTAGTACACGCAGAGCGCTTCAAAAACGCCGTCGTTCGTTTTATTCGCGCGGGCTGTCGATAGCGTAATGTCAGATTGCGAAACGATTTTTCCCGGATCGGACAAAAGCCAGACATTGTTTCCGTCCGACAGCATTTCATCGGCACGGATTATGTCTATACCGTTGTTTTCAATGATAGGAAGAAGGACGAGATCGAATCCGAGTCCTTTGCTGCGGTGAACGGTGAGGATTTTGACCGTCGAAGTGTCGGCGACATTGCGCGTGACGAAAGCGTTCGCAAATGTCGTGAAGTCGGTGAGCGTGGTTTCCGCATCCGCCTCAGCCGCGAATTGCGTTGCAGCCCGCACAAGTTCGTCGAGACGGGCATGTGTGAAAGAGTCCGTTCCTTCGTCGACGATGGCTTCAATATAGACGCGCAACGTTCGCGCAAGCCCGAGACGCGAAATATCTTCCAGCACCTGCTGCGAGAGTATGCTCGCTCCGTGCGATGCCGGTGACGAGCAGGCTTCCTTAAAAACGGATTGAGCGAGCGGGGTGGCGCAGACGTGTCGCCATGCCAGAGTGTTTCCGGGATGCTCGGCGAGTTGCAGGACATGCAGGATCGCAGTGACGACGGGCGTGTCGCATATGGCGCTCTCGCCTTCCCAAACAGCGGGAATGCCTGCTTGCCGCAACGCTTCGGCAAAGCGTTTTCCGTGTTCATTGCTTCTGACCAAAATCGCCGAGGTCAGTCCGTGTTCCCAAGGTCTGATGGTTTGCAGGTGAGCGCACGCGGCCTGAATATAAGGGTCTGCCGCTGTTTCGCCTGCATCCGCATCGGGTTCGCTGACGCGTTCGACGCGGACAAACCCGTTGCGTTGCTGAGATAGATGAGGTAGCCAGAGTTTATTCCATCTTTCACCTGCACCTTCGGCTGAAGACTTTAAAAACGCTTCTATCTTTTTTCCGTCGAAAATGCGGTTGACGAGTTCCGCAATCTGCGGGCAATAGCGAAAGGAGAGGCTAAGATCCGACAACTCGTAATGCCCGGAATCGGCCTCCTTTTGAAAAATGGAAACATCGCCACCGCGCCACCCATAGATGGCCTGTTTCATATCCCCCACGATTAGAATCGAGCGGTCGTCTTCGGTTGATTGGATCACTTCGTCGATCAGGTTGCTTACCGTCGTCCATTGCATTCTGGATGTGTCTTGGAATTCATCCAGAGCCCAATGGCGAAAACGTCCATCGAACCGGTATTCGATGTTTTGCCGGATGGAGGCGTCAAGTTTTTCGATGAGTCGAGGAATGTCATTAAACGTGAATAGTCCACGTCGCCGCGTATTCTGAAAATAGGTGGATTCGAATTGTCGCATGAGCGCGAAAAATCCCTGCGTGGCTTTGCACCGCGCGTGCAGTGTCAGTCCGTATAGGGTCTCAACCGTTTGTCGGATCAGCCGGGCCTTCTCGCCGGTGAAGCAGACGTTTTTTCGATTGTAACTGATCTCGATATCGGCCGTCTGCTGTTGACAGGCGGTCAGCACATTTTTGACAGCCGAAGGAAGTTGGGCGGACAGCGTGGCGTTGAAGGTGCTGACGAAATCGCAGAACTCATCCCATGTTTTTTCTCGGCCGACGTTTGCCCAATCGTCGCGAATTTCAGCGCGGAGCCGTTTCGCAAGATTTTCGGCCGTGTCGTGAATGGAAAAAGGCAGGCCCTTTGGCCAGACGGCATCGGGGGTGCCCCACGCGCGGATATTTGAATTGTTTTGGTAGAATTGCTGGCAGGTCGCGACAAACGCCGCCAATTTCTCGCTGAACGTTTTGCCTTCTTTTCCGAATGTGGCCTGTCTGAAGGCTTCAAAAAAGGCGCTCGCATCGGGAGACGCGCTGTCTTGACTGAGTAGCTCCGTCACGGAGGCTTGCAGTTCACGCGCCGTTCGATAATCGTCCATGATCGTCATGGGGCCTTGCAGTCCGAGTTCGAGGGGGAACGCTTGGACCATGCGCGTCATGAAACTGTCGATGGTGCCGATCATGCTGGCCTGTTGCGAGGCAATGAGCTTGCGCAGCAGTGCGGTGAACGATTTCCTCGGAATCGGGGTGCCGTAGCGTTTTCGGAGGATTTCGGCAGGTGCGCTGTCCAATCCGCAGTAGACATGGCGGGATTCTTCTTCCGCGAGGTCATCGCCGGTGGCGGCAAAAGCGAGGCGCCCCGCGACTTTGTTAAATATTTCGCCGGCGGCGGCGCGTGAGAACGTGAGTGCGATGATGTGGTTCGGCTCTACGTCCAAGAGCATCAGACGGATCATGCGCGTGGCAAGAGCGAACGTTTTTCCGGTACCTGCGGAGGCTTTGATCAGGCTGTTTTTCAAGATACGCATGAGCCCCTCCCTTGTTCTAAACGAGATTTCTGGTCGTCGATCCATTCGGAGGCGATGCTCTGCTCAGGCGAGTCAAGAAAGAGTGCGGCGTAGTCTCGTTCCCAAATGTTCTTTGGCGAAGGCGGCCAAAAAATGCCAGCCCTGATGCGCATAATCGCGTGGCGCAGGGTATCGATCGCGCTCTCGCGCAAAGAAGAAAAATCCCACGTTCGGCAGACGGTTTCCGCTTCGGTTTCTCCAAGAACGAAGTAGCCGCATTCACGCGCCGAATGCGCAGGCATGCCCGTATCCGTTTGCGTCATGAGCAGGTATAGCGGCAGCTGCAAATCGGACCAAACATATTTCTTATCCTCGAACGTAACGGCGGAAAAACCGTTCGCTATGGCCGATTCGATGTCAGACTTTTTGGAAGAAAGGAATCGGTTTTTCCCGTTTTTTTCCCCGAGTTTATCCCACGTTTTATAGTCAAGGATGCGCCATGTGCCTGTGCCTTCATGATAGTCGATACGGTCGGCTCGGCCGCAGATGTCCACCCCGTTTTCGCGCATGTAAAGAGGTCGTTCGACATCGATAATTCTCCAGCCCTCTGCGCGGAGGCCGGCTTGACGAGCCGCAAAGAAACGCATCCGTCTGCAAGCCGAAGATATCTGCAGCCGGAGCACGGCGGGGATGTGCGCGCCGAATTGACGTTGCGCGTTCCGTTGAATTTCCGCGATCAAGAATGTGGAGATCGTCTCCGCATCGGTTGAATCTTTGTGCTCCGAACGACCAAAGGCTTCCAGTGCGTCATGGCAGAGGGTTCCAAAGGATCTTTCATCCAATTCTACCGCACGATCGTCTCGCATCTCCATTTTTAAAACATCTTGCAGATAATAGGTGAAGGGACATTGCAAGTATCTTTTGAAGGACGTGGCACTGAGATGGCGCGGCGGTTGGGACGGGACTGGAAGAGTCAAGCGCCAATCGCGTGGAAGAGAACGATGATGCCCGCTGGCTGAGCGTTCTGCATCGCGAAAGAGTTTTTTTGCGCGTGCAGTGAGTGTCGCGTCGTCGCACAGGAATAACAGGCACGAGGGTTTTCTGACATCGTTACGGCCGGAAACCCGCTCCAGATAAATATGCACCGCGTGAGGCGGACGCGACGCCAGTAGCGCCTGTAGCAGATAGGTGTCGCGTGCGGTGCGGCGCTCATTGCTTGTCAGGCCTAAACCTTGCCGCAGACGGTCGGGAAGAAAAGCGTGTCCGACGACGGTGTCGGGAACAGAGCCTTCATTGAAGCCCGTGATGACGAGTTCGCGCGCGGGACTCCAGGGTAACTCCAGCCAACCCTCCGTGAGAAGTGTCTCGGCGTCGTCGGGTTCGAGTTGATAGGAAACTGCTGACAGGAGCGTTTCCAAAAGAAGGGACCGCTCCGAATCGTTCAGCGCTTCGGCTAAAAGATCTTCAGAAAGCGGTTCAAAGGCTGACAGCGTGGCCGCCGCCGCCGCCGCCAATTCTCTGTCGCCCGGCGTGTTTTCAGAGAGGACCCGGTTTTCAAAAAGAGTCTGAAGCATCTCGATCAGATGTGTGAGATGCGGTCGTCCACGGGGGTCAAGCAGGTCGCGGATGTTGTCAAGAGCGGCGAGCAAAAGAGACCATCTGTCCTGTTCGGCAGCGTCCTGCCCGTTCTTTGACGGTACCGCGTTTGCGATCGTTTGTGTGCAGAAATGCCGCACCGCATCAAACGTCTGCGGAAGGTGTCTGTTTTGCAGTTCATCCAAGGTTTCAAGCACGGTTGCGTATGAAAAACGGTTACAGGCAAGACGCGCTTCCAACCAATGCATCACATCCGCTTCGCGAAGAAAAGCGGCCAGTACTGTAAAACGCGGCATCCGGCAGAGGTATTCCAATTGCTGGATGAGTCGGCCGAGGGAGGAGGCCGCGAGGGGATATGAAGCAGGATTGTGGAGTTGAATCCCATGCGTGAGAAACGCGGACTGGAGTTCGTTAAACAGATTGTTGTCCGCCATGCCGAGTGAGGGCCAGGCCTCGTCGTGAGGTATCGAGGCAAACGCTTCGGCGGCAAGCCGGGCCTGCTCTGCGCTGTTGGATGCGAGGACAATTTGGTCGTCCCGCAGCGACAGAAGAGGGGCCGAATCGCCGGTCCAGCGTTTGGGGCCGGGTCTTCCCCAGACGTCGAACTTGGTGTTGTCGGCGGGTGCCGCGTGAATCAGAACGGAGAGCGGAATGCGTGTTGTCAGCTTGGCGAGGACAGAATAGAGCGCAGGCTGGGCATCGCACAACGCGGGCAGAACAATTTGCTCAATGTCGGCTGGAAACTGCGGAGTTGCGACAGCTTCTTTACGCGCGAGCGGTTCGGGTGTGCGGCACCGCGTCCGCAACTCCTCGAAGAAGTGAGTTTCGAGTTTTGCGAGGTCCTGCCACCGGGCCACTTCGATATCGAGATCTTCTCCCGAGAGAATAGACGCGATCTGTGCGGCGACATCTCCCATCAGCAAAGCGTTTTCCTGAAGAATGTTCCAGAGGTCAGTCAATTGACGCGCCGCCCCGAGGGCCCAAGCGAAGGTCTTTTCGCGCGGGTGACCTTTTTCCGGAAAGAGGTCGGGATAGTTTTTCAGTTCAAGATCCGCAAGAAATCGGCTAAGGAGCCCCAGCGTCTCAGCCGGTGTCGCGACCGGAAACGTCGGCTCGTGAGCGGAAACGATCATCTGGAGGGGTAAGCGCACAAGGGGAGGTAAGCAACCTTTGCTCGATTGTTGAGCGAGTGCCAGTCGCAATCTGCGTCCCGCCTGTTTTGTCGGGACGATCACAAGCATATGGCTGAGCGAGAGGACCCCGCTTGGCGTGGCCCTCGCTTGGGTGCCGAGCCATTCCGCAACGGCACACACGAGCGTTTTTTCCGCATTGAGAAAAATGCGTTCCATCTGACTTACTCCAAAATGACGCCTGTGATGCGCATTCATCCAAGCTGAACATCAACGCTCTAAAATTGTTTCGAGTTTCCTGCTATTCGGCCATGGGAACGGATTCAAGCCACTGAGGGTTCTCGCGAACGCCTTCGGCTTCTTTGATCGGCCATGAGGCACGCGAAAAATCTTGATATGGGCCGATCTCGTTGAGCGGAATCTGTTCGAAACCAAGTTTAAGGGCAGGTGAATCCGGCTTGAGCGTAAAGTCGCCGTGAGCCGCATCAACAAACAACGGGTCGGCAACGACCGACTGCATGTCGGCCCCGGCCATCTGCCACGCTTCCCACTCGGAAGCCGGTTCAGTTTCATCCAGGCGCAGGTCGCTGATTTCTGCCCAGCCTTGGCTGGAATTGAACTGGAAGTTCAGCGAGAGCGCGGTCACGCGGGCGTCGTAATCGGCATCGCCGACTTTCGGCAGATAAAACGCGGTTTGGCACTCGAGCCCCTCTGTTGTTGTGTTGATGTCCGACATGTCCGAGCGCTTCAGAAAGTCTCGTGCGCCGAACGCCTTCCAGAGGCCTTGGTTCTCGCAGACAAAACGTGCCGTCAGTTCGCCGGTTGCGTCCTGATGGCGCAACTTGAAAGAGAGTCGATAACTCTTGCCTGGAACCAGCGTGAAGGGTTTCGAGCGGACGCAGGTGTTCTTGATGTATTTCTGGTTTTTGTTGAACGCGCCTGGCAAACGTAAGGCGTTCTTGCCTTTTGCGGCGGTGATCTCCAGTTGCAGGTTCGGAAAGGTTTTATGATACCAGAACCAGTCGGCCGCTAAAGTGTTGTTGGCGTTTTGAGCGATTTCCTCCGGTGTGAGGCGGCGGGAGAAATCGGCATTCGGGATTATCGGAGTCAGCGTCGCGATCGATTTTTTGAAGGCTTGGCGACCTGTTTTTATCGGCAGGGTTCCGCCGTTCCAGACCGTATTGGAATTGATGGTGTTATACTCAAGATTCACGCCGTTTTCGCGGATATAGCGCGAATCAGGCTGGTTGGGGTAATAAAAAATATTCCGCGTGATGCGGTTGCCCCTCATGATCGTGCCGTCCGGAAGAAAGGGGTTTGCCGGCGATACGCGCATGCCGCGCATGTTGGCCCATTCGGGATTCGTCATCAGTTTCTCGTAGTCCTTCAGCATTTTCGGTTGCCGGTCTTTTAGAAAAACGCCGTTGGGCGAATCGTTCCAGGTCTGCAGCGAAAGCTGATGGGTTTTGCCCTGAGGACCGGCGTTGTTGGCAAAAATATTGTTGTAAATATGGTTCTCGCGCGCATTGTGCAGGTGCATGGCTCCGACCTGACAGCGTTCCACGATGTTGCCATATACGTTATTGCCGCAACCGCTCTCGTCCAGATAGATACCCCACGCGAAAACGAAGAATTTACCGTGGTTGTTAAAGCCGATGCTGTCGGTGCAGTGGTTGTATCGGATGGTTTGCCAACCGCCGGTCCAGCCGCCTGTATAAGTGCATCCGGTGTCTTCCATTTCCAGATTGCAGTGACGGATACGGTTGTACTCGAGCGTGTTGAGAGCGCCGCCGTGAAAGATGCCGCAGCGGGGCATGTCGTGTATCAAGTTGTGCGAGACGCGGATGCCGACGCCCCCCAGCGTCACGCCAATGCCGTGCCTGTTGAACTGTCCGACGTGGTGAATATAGCAATTGTCAACGACGTGGTCGCAGCGCTCCAGTTTGACTTTGTCGCCGCCGCTGACCGAAACCCCGTGTCCGCCGATATTCCAGATGTCGCAACCGCGGATCATGCCATGCCTGCCGCGATCAAGCGCTATGGCGGCACCGTTGAAATAGCCTAAGTCGTGGACGGAACATTTTTCCGCCACGGCATAATCGCAATCGGAAAAACGGAGCGCATGCTGTTCGGCACAGGTCAGTTCAAGACCGGAAATGCGAACGTAATGGACTTTTGTGAAATTCAGAATATCGT